>CAMOZF010000065.1 GCA_946630765.1 uncultured Lachnospiraceae bacterium
CGAATTTCTCACCGTATAAAGTGAAAGCCAGCGCCTTTAGACGCTGGCCTAGTAACGGGGGCTTATAGCCCCACCTCGAACCACCCGTTTTACGGGTGGCGGCGATTCGCTTCTTTTTGTAAAAAAGCTGTACATGACGCCAAAGCCTGTGGTATGATTAATGAAAATACAGGACTGTACCAAGAAAGGGATTTTTATATCATGAAAGAAAGATATGAAGCATTATTCACGCCGGTCAGAATCGGCGGAGTCGAGCTGAAAAACCGGGTGATTCTGACTGCTATGGGAGGTACGGGGCTCTTCGGCTTCAACGGGGAGTTCAATGAGAAAATCCGGGATTATTATCTGAAGCGGGCCAGGGGAGGTGTCGCGCTGATTATCCCCGGCGTGACCGGCGTCAAATCGGGGGCCGGTTACCTTTATGAGAAAAGAGAAGCATTCCTCGGCCCTGTAAAAGCACTGATGGATGAGCTTCACGCCTGCGGAACCCGTTATTTCATGCAGCTTGGTGCCGGCTTCGGACGTGCGCAGCTCATGGGAATCGGAAGAGAAATGTCCGAAGAAATGAAACACGAGCTTCTCGTGGCCCCTTCTGACGGGATTCCGAATGTCTGGGTTCCGGAAATGAAGCATCGCGGCCTCACACGCGAGGAGATCCACGACATTGTCGATGCCTTTGGAAAATCGGCGCTTCTCTGTAAACAGGCAGGAATTGACGGCGTGGAGATCCACGCGATTCACGAAGGCTATCTTCTCGACCAGTTTTCGATCGAAAATACCAATCACCGGACCGACGAATACGGAGGATCGCTTGAGAACCGCTTCCGCTTTGTGACGGAGATTATTCAGGAAATCAAAAAAACCTGCGGGAAGGACTTTCCGGTGATGGTCCGCTACAGCGTTTCCTCCAAGATGCGCGGGTTTAATGAAGGCGCGCTTCCGGGAGAGGACTTCCGGGAATTCGGACGGAGCCTCGAAGAGAGCCCTTCGGCGGCACGGATTCTGCAGGAGGCCGGTGCCGACGCGCTGGACGCGGACAATGGATCCTATGACTCCTGGTGGTGGGCACATCCGCCGGTCTATATGCCGCTCCACTGCAATTTCCCGGAGGTTTCCTATCTCAAAAAATTTGTGGATATTCCGGTATTCTGCGCGGGAAGGATGGAGGACCCTGCGTTTGCGGATCAGGCGATCGCGGCGGGTGAAATCGACGGAATCGGCGTTGCGCGGCAATTCCTGGCGGATCCTGAATGGCTGAATAAGGCACGCTTCGGCAGCGAGCAGGATATCCGGCCCTGTATCGCCTGCCATAACGGCTGCTTCGGCGTAAGCCTTGGGAATCCTCCCGGGCGTTACGGCTTCCAGATGTCTCACTGTGCCGTGAATCCGGAGGCAATGGAGGAGACAAAGTGGAACCTGACAAAGGCGGAAACTCCGAAGAAGATCGCTGTCGTCGGCGGCGGAATCGGCGGAATGGAGGCTGCGCGTCTCCTTACGCTTCGCGGACATTCCGTGACCCTGTTTGAAAAAGGCGGCGAACTTGGCGGCGTGTTTATCGCTGCGGCGGCACCGGATTTTAAGGAAAAGGACAAGATGCTCCTTTCCTGGTACCGGTACCAGATGGAGAAACTTGCCGTCGATGTCCGCCTGAATACGGAAGCTCGTGAAGAGGATCTCGCGGGATATGATGAAGTGATTCTGGCGACCGGTGCGAAACCGCGCAGGCTAAGGCTCCCGGGACTTGAAGACGCGCGTGTCATGGAGGCTGTCGATTATCTGGAGCATCCGGGAAAAACAGGGGAGCGGACTGCGGTGATCGGCGGCGGTCTTACGGGGGTTGAAATTGCTTATGATCTCGTCCTTCACAAAAAGAAACCGGTCATCGTAGAAATGCAGTCGGATATCCTGAAGGTTCCGGGGCTGTGTGCCGCAAACTCCAACATGCTGCGTGAGATTATTCGCTATTACAGGATTCCTGTTATGACCGGGACATCGCTTCTGGGTGTCTCCGAGAGCCCATCCGGCGGCCTCACTGTCCGTGTCCGGCATGAAGACGGAGAAGAAGAACAGATCCCGACGGATAACGTGATTCTGTCGGTCGGATATGTTTCGGACCGCAGTCTCTATGAAAGACTCCTGAATTACGGTTTCCCTGAAGAAAAGCTGCATCTTCTCGGGGATGCGAATGAAGTCGGCAATCTGATGACGGTGATCCGCGAGGCGTGGGATCTGTGCTGCCAGTGACTAAAACTAAAAGCGTAAAATCCAAATACATATTTGATAGACCGGGACGCCTTCCGACAATAAAATATTCGTAACAGATATTCAAAAAAGACGCTGAAAAACTAATTGAATCATGGAGGAAGACCAGATGACCATTCAGGAAGTAATCAATAAAGTGCTCGCGTACCATCCGAAATTCATGCGCTATGCGGGCTGTGACGAATTCAAATGCGGTAATCCCGGGGATGAGTGCACCGGCATTGTAACCGCGATGGATGCGACGGTCAACGTCGTGAAGAAAGCGGCTGAGCTCGGCGCGAATCTGATTATTGTACACGAGCCCACGAACTATACCTCGAATGACCGCCCGGGCTGGAATGAGGATTTCAGGAATGAAGTCTACGAAGAGAAAGCCCGGATCATGCAGGAGCACGGCATTGCGGTCTGGCGCGACCACGATCATCTGCATGCGCATCAGCCGGACGGTATCTTCACGGGTGTGCTGAAAAACCTCGGCTGGGAAGAGTACGCGGAGGTGGACACCTCGATGGGCATGTTCGCGCATTTCATTGTGAGTCTTCCGCAAGAAAAGGAAACAACCCTTCGGAAGCTCATGAAACAGCTTCAGGAGACGATCGGCATGAACGGTGTGAAATTCATCGGGCCTTCCGATATGCCGGTTAAGAAGCTTGCGATCGTCGGCCATCTGTACCCGATGCAGGGCCCGAAGAGCGAAAAGAACCACGCAGGACTTCCGAAGGAATATTCCGTGGAGATCATCCGCTACTTCGAGGAGCAGGGCGTCGACGTGATTCTTCCGGGTGAGACCATTGACTGGACGGTGCTTTCCTATGTGCGCGATGCGGTCGAGCTCGGGCAGAACAAGGCGGTTGTCGCGCTCGGACATTTCAACTGGGAAGAAATGGGCATGCGCTACGCGAAGGAATGGGTGCGGCAGCTCGTCGGACCGGAGCTTCCCGTGACTTATGTTCCGACAGAGGACATGTGGAATTACCAGCTGTAAGAGAGAGGGGAAGAGTGTATGAAAAAATGGGCACCCGCATTCAGCTATGTGGCGGTGGATTATAATCATGAGGTTGTGACTTTTGAGAATATTTCTCAGACGGCGGTTTTCAGGAACAACCTTTCCGGAGATCAGGTCCGTTTTAAGCTGAACAATTATTACAACCCGAAGGAGGTCCGGGTCGCGCATGCGGATTTCTGGCTCAGGAACCGGGTGACGGGAAAGAAGCGCGGCCCCTTCGCGGTTCTTCTAAACGGCTCGGAGGAGCTTCTTCTTCCCGCGAAGGAAGCTCCCTTTTCCGATCCCGCAGATGTGGATGTGAACGCGGAGGATGATTTTATTGTCAAGATGTATTTCCGGGAGAAGACGAGCTTCTGGTCGGTCTCGACCTCCTACGCGAGAAGAACCTGGTACGCTTCACAGAAAAAGGAAGATTACCGCGAAAACGACTGGACCTTCCCGGCGAATCAGAAGGAACTCGCGCCAATGCTCGCAGGCGACCCGTACGGCATGGACTATACGGTCTGCCTGTCCGAGATTCTGGTGAGCACGGACAAAGACGTTCAGGTCCTCGGCCTCATGGGCGATTCCGTGACTGCAATGGGTACGTATGCGGATTCACTGTCGGAACGGCTGTACCGGGCGTACCCCGGGAAGATTACGGTCGCAAACGGCGGAATTGCCGGAAACCGGGTGAACCGCGATTTCCCTGCCGCAACTCTCTTCCCCGGAGAAGGCCATCAGTTCGGACGCGCCGGAAAGGATCGGATGCTTCCGGATCTTTACCAGGATTTCACGCCGGACATTCTTTTCATCCTGGAGGGCGTCAACGACAGCTCGCACTCGATTGTTTTTCGGGAGCAGCCGATTGAAACTCCGGAAAAGGTCTTCGCCGGTCTTCAGGAAATGATCCGTCAGGGAAAGGAGCGCGGCTCGCGCGTTTATGTTTCGACCGTCTCGCCGTTTGGAGGCGTCGGTATGGACTGGCGGGACCAGGCGGAGGCGATCCGATGGGATTATAATGAAATGATCCGCCGGGGGACGGATGCGGACGACTGGATCGACCTTGACGTGCTGATGCGCGATCCGGACAGACCGCATCTCATGCAGGAAGGCATGCATCTCGGGGACGGAGTGCATCCCAACTACTTCGGCGGCGAGAAGATGGCGCAGGCGATATTTGAGAAGTGGTTCGCATAGAATCACAGGTTGGGAAAACTTAAAAAAGGAAGCGAAGTATGAAAAGAAGTTCCAGATATTACCCGGGCTGTGACGGGACAAAGCTTGCTGTTGACCTGTATCTTCCGGAAACCGAACAGAAGGTTCCGGTGATTTTCCAGGTCATGAGAAATCCGCGCAGGGTTTCTCATGACGAGGATCCGAGGGCGAAAGAGTATTTTGAGAAACAACTGGAGGAATACCGCTTTTTTGTGTCCCACGGTTACGCCGTCTGCTGGCTGGAGCCGCGCGGAGTGGGTGCCTCCTACGGTACAAATGAAGGCTTCTGGTCGCCGATTGACGGACGGGACATGGCAGCCGTCATTGACGCCGTTGCGGCAGAGGACTGGTGCAATGGAAATGCCGGGATGTACGGCGGCTCCAATGTCGGCGCCTCGCAGCATTTCGCGGCAATGAATCAGCCGAAGAGCCTGAAGTGCATCCTGCCCTGCGACTGCAGCGCGGATTTCTATTATCAGAATTATCCGAATGGTGTCTCGATCATTCCGGCGATGAATATGCCGCACCCGGAGGAGAAGATCGGGATTCCGGTCGATGATGATCCGGAAGGGATTGAAGCCGCGGAAGCGCTCCTCGGGCATCATCACAATATGAACTTCCTTGAACAGTACCTGCCGAACATGCATCGGGACGATGTGAATCCGAGGATCGGATACGCGCCGAACATGGAGATCCCGCTCTGGGAGAAAATGGATACGCTTCGCTTCGGACATACCGCCTCCTATGCCTACGGCGCATTTTATGAGCCGGGCTGTACGAACAAGGTCTTTGAGTACCGCGCGTTCGGCGGGAAGCTGATCCTCGGCCCCTGGCGGCACGTGGAGGTATACCGTCCGGAGTCGGATTTCCCGGAAGGCGTGCACGACTGGAAGAGCGAGCACCTGAAGTTCTTTGATCATTATCTGAAGGGGATCGCGAACGATATTGCGGACGAGCCGCCGGTCAAATACTATACGACCGGAGACGAACACCCCTGGCACTATGCGGCGGATTTTCCGCTGGACGATCAGACAAACCCCGAGCTTGTGCTTACCCCGGCGGGCGGGATCAGCTTTGAGAATGCGGCAGAGAGCGGAGAAATCACTTACACTGTCAGAAACGACATCCGGATCTTTGACGGAATGGGGCGGCTTGACCGCCGGGTCGAGAAGGACCTTTCGGCAGAAAACGAAAAGTGCGTCCTGTTCCGGTCGGAGCCGCTTGAAAAGGACCTCGAACTGACCGGTTTTCCGGTGACGGAGGTCTATGTAACGTCTACATGGAAGGACGGCATCTTCATGGCGGCTTTGCAGGAGGAAACCCCGGACGGCGTCTGTCATTTCCTGACCGACGGAATGATCCGCGGCAGATCTCAGAAGATCAGCCGCCACCCGATCCTCGACCCGATCGGCATTCCGTATCACAGCTCGCTTGTGCGTGACGACGTAACCCTTTCCCCGGACAAGCCGACGATGCTTGCCTTCCATCTGGAAGCCCTGTCGCGGATTGTGAAGCGCGGCTCACGGCTCGTGCTGTCTCTTTACTGCGGCGGAAACGGCTTCAACCAGCCGGAAGGCATGCCGGAGGATGTGAAGGTGACCTTCCACTTCGGCAAAGAGACGCCTTCCCTTTTAAGGCTTCCTGTGATCCGTCCGAACGTCTGCGAGTTTACGGACGAAAACCGCACGGTCTGCACATTCAAGAAGGCAGTCTATGTGAAAGATGAAAACGGCTGGCATAGCTTCCCCTGTCTGCAGGTTTACCCCTATGCGGACGGAACGCGTTTTGTGACGGAAAGCTTTACCGCATTCAGGAAATATGAGAATCAGGAAGCGCTGCTTACAATTGAAGCCAATAAGGAAGGCGGCTCCGGAAAGGTTTTCAGCTTC
This sequence comes from uncultured Lachnospiraceae bacterium, assembly GCA_946630765.1. The sequence continues at coordinate 6,355 of CAMOZF010000065.1, forward strand.
TCTGCCTCCGCGCCGCTTCCCGAACGCTTCGAATTTCCGGGTGCGGATACACAGTTTATAAGAAGCGGCGAGAAGCTGATGAAAACCCACTTCGCGTCTTCCATTCCTGCGACCTTCAGGAATATTTATGTGGCGACGGTACCGGTGGCAAAAGGCGCACCGTCTGCAATGAACCCCGAGCTTCAGTCGACGCTCGACCTTTATCTTGACCTGGTGCTTCCGGAAACGAAGAAGCCGGATGCGGGCTATCCCTGCATCGTGCATATTCACGGCTTCGGAGGCAATAACCACCAGTTTGAGACGATTTCTCCGGAGCTTCTTCGGTGCGGCTATGCGCTTGCCTCCATCGACTACCGCCTGATGCCGCCGAATATCTGGCCCTCGAGCGCTGTCGACGCGAAGGCCTGCATCCGTTATCTGAAGGCGCATGCTTCTGAGCTTTCGCTGGATCCGGAGAGGTTCGGAGTGATCGGCGGATCGATGGGCGGACATCTTTCCGGCATGATTGCCGCGACCAACGGAAATCCGGCCGATGAAGGCGACATCGGAGGGAACACGCAGGTGAATTCCTCCGTCAAAGCGGCGGTGGTGCTCTTCCCGCCGACGGACCTTCTGACCTTCGGCGAGGACTCGGCGGCGCAGTGGCCGCATCAGCCGGACAAGGTTGCAAACGGAGACGGGCCCTTCGCACCGCTTGCGAGCATGATCGGCTATTCCGGCGTTGGAAAAGGAATGGGCGAGCTGAAGACGCACCTTTACGATGACCGTGAACCCTGGAAATCCTTCCTTGAACTTGCCAGGGATGCTTCCTCCGTCTCGCATGTTACGAAAGACTCCGCTCCCTGCTGCTTCGTTCACGGAATGTTTGACTGCGGCATCCAGGTGCCGATGGGACAGAGCCTTCGCATGTTCGAAGCCCTGACGCGTGCAGGCGTTAAGAGCCTTTGCCTCCTGAATAATCAGGGCATCTATGGGCAGGATCCGGAGGTGCAGCAGGCCATGCTTCAATTCCTGACATTAAGAGTATAGTCCGGGCTGAAAAAGCCGGCCATGTCATAGGGTGTTTCTGCTGCATTGCTGCAGCAACAGATTCTTGTTGCAAAGAACATGGGTGTTATGGTATATTAACGTGGAAAATATGGTGCAGCATTGACGGGCATATATTGAGTCCCTCGGTATAGACGAAGCGGGGCCTGCAGCGGCGGGAAGATCGCCTGCCCTGCATCCCTTATGAAAAGTGAATACGGCTGCCGGAAGATATGGATGTATTATGGATTATAAGATTTTAATGGACGTGTCGGGAGAACTGCTTCCCGATTATATCAGGGAGCATGAGATCCTGTTTCTGCCGATGGAATATACGCTACGGGGAGAAAACCGGGTCTGCCGGGAGCCGGAGGACCGCGGGACGCTGAAGCTTTTCTACGACGGACAGCGGCAGGGAGACCTCACGCAGACGACACAGATTACACCGACACAGTATGAAGAATTCTTTGAATCAGTACTGAAGAACGGTTCTCAGCTGATCTGCCTCTGCCTGTCAAGCGGCCTGTCTTCGACCTACCAGTCCGCCTGTCTTGCCGCCTCTACACTGCAGGAAAAATACCCGGGGAAGAAAATTCTGCCTGTCGATACGCTTGCAGCAACGGGCGGAATGGGCGTGCTTGCCGAGCGCGCGGTAAGAAACCTGGAAAAGGGAATGGACATTGAGGAGAATTACCGGGATCTTGTTGAGGCTTCTCATCACATCCAGCATCAGTTCTTTGTACAGGACCTGATGTACCTTCGGCGCGGCGGACGCATCGGTACCGCGGAAGCGATTCTCGGAAGCGCGCTCAGTGTGCGCCCGATAATGAAAATCGATACCGACGGAAAACTGGTCGTGACCGATAAAAAGCGCGGTACGAAGCAGGCCATCCAGGCACTTTTTTCCGAGTTTGAGAAGCATTACGACGAAGAGGCGGCGGATCCTGTCTATATTACGGACTGCGACATCGAAGACTCATCCGAAACGCTTTCGGGGATGATTCTTGCGAAGTAC
>CAMOZF010000066.1 GCA_946630765.1 uncultured Lachnospiraceae bacterium
TTTTTCGGGCTTTTTGGAGCCGCTGAACCTGATGAAAATGCGCGATGATGCGGAAAACGCCGGCCTTCTTCCGAACTGGGACCGTCTGCTGTCGGTGTCCGGAGAGACCGCGCTTAGCGCCTACCGCATGGAGATCGCCGCGGCATTCCGGACGGAAAAGCTTGCGGGGATTACGCTTCGCGCACTGCAGGATGAGCCGGGAAATCATTCGGCGCTCTATGGAATGATGAATTCCCACATGCTGCCGAAGCCTGCACCCTTCTCGGATCCGAAGCGCTTTTCCGGCTTTTTCGGACCGCTTGTGCCGCTTCTTCTGACGGAGAAATTCTGCTATGAAGCGGGCGAAAGCTTCCGCTTCCGCGTGCGGATCGCGAATTATACCAGGGAAGATCAGAGGCTGCAGCTGAGCTTCTCGCTGCGGTCGGATGAGGGCGTGGCAAAGGGCACACTGAAGGAGCTTACCTGTCCTGCAGGCGCCGTGACGGAATATCCGGAGGAGCTGGAGCTTTCGCTTCTTTCGGAGGACGCGAAGCGCCCGGTGAAGTATACCTTTACGCTTCGCGCGGGACGGGTCGAAAACAGCTGGCAGATTTACGCCTTCCCGAAGGTGCTTCCGCTGTGTCCGATGGATGTCTATGAGTCGGACAGCCTGAATGCGACAGCGGTTCTGATGCTGAAGGAGGGCGGGAAGGTGCTCCTGACGCCGCGTGCGGTCAGCGAGATCCTTCCCGAGTCGGTGCATTCGGAGTTTTCGACGGACTATGTCAGTTCTGTTCGCTACCCCAGGCAGTCCGGACAGATGGGCAGACTCCCGGATAGCGCGCATCCGCTGTTTCGGGATTATCCGCTGGAGGAGTGGGGCGGCATTCATTTCTGGCAGATGAGTCTGGGGCGCGCCGTGCTTCTGCCGCGCCGGATGAAATGTATCGTCGCGGCGCTTGACAGTATTCACACGCTGCGGCCGATGGCTGAAATGATCGAATTTCGCTGCCTGAACGGGACGGTTCTTCTGTGCAGTATGGGCCTGAAAAACCACATGGACCGTCCGGAGGTGCGGTATCTCGTCTCCGAGATTTACCGCTACATGGAGTCATTTGATTTCTCGCCGTCGCAGGAACTGAAGCTTTCGGAGCTTCAGGCGATTGTGCGGGCATAAAGAAAGGGTTTGACTGAGTTTGGCTGAGTACGAGGAACCATTTGAAGAAGAGCTGCCCGACCGGAAGGAGCAGAGAGAACGTCTCAGAAGGAGAACGGTCTCATCCGGGGTTCTTCGGGAGAACCCTGCTTTTGTCGAGCGTGAGAAGCAGAGGCGAAGGGACCGGATGCGGGACGCGCTTCTTTTCATCGCGATCATTTCCGTGCTGGCGCTGTTTGCTCTTTTCTATTATCGGAATTACAGCTATACGACCTATTCTCTGGACACGGAGACGACGCTCGGCGCGCTTTCCGGCACCCGGATCTACCAGATCGACAGCGGCAATGTCATCATCGGCGGCGATACGATCACCTATATGGAGAACGGCATCACGGTCTGGTCCACACCGGTGGATCTGAAGAAGCCGGTCGTCGCGGTAAACGGAGATTTCTTCTCGGTCTATGACACCGGCGGCTACCAGGTCTATGTCTGCGATACGACAGGGATTCTGAGCACGCTGAAGGTTTCCCGGGTGATCCACGGCATGGATATTGCGGAGAACGGCGTCGTTGCGGTATTTACCGCGTCGGACGATTCGGCCTACATCTCGTACTTTGACCGCTACGGTTCGAGAATTCCCGTCGAAGTGAAGTCGGTTCTCTCGGCAACCGGGTATCCGATGCATCTTGCGATCTCGCCGGATGCGCAGAAGCTTCTCGTGCTGTACTATTCGACGGCAAACGGCATCGGGGAAAGCCGGCTCGTGCTGTATGATTTTGAGAAGGGCCGGGAGGACGAGTCCTACATCGTCTACTCGGATGACTCCTTCTACGACAGCGGGACGCTGCTACTTCAGGGAAAATTCCTGGACAATGAGCATATTGTTGCTGTCGGCGACAAACAGACCAAGTTCCTGTATTACGACCGCAAGAAGAAGGAAGTGTCGGATGTGACCCTGGACTACGGATCGCAGCCGAAATCCGTCTTCTTTACGGCGGATGCCTTCGGAATCCTTTCCATGCAGGAAGAGGGCATGGTCTGTACGCTTTACGAGCCGGACGGCAGCGTGCGCTACCGCTTTGACGCGCCCGCGGAGTATCAGCTGTTCACGACGGACCGGGAGTCGATCGCTTTTCTGAACGCCTCGGATCTGACGGTTTACAACCTTTCCGGAAGGAAACGCTATGAAGGCACGATTGTCGATCAGCCGGTGTCCTTCGCCTTTTCCGGGAAAAGAAGTCTTTTATTCAACACGGGGAGTCTGATAGAAGAAATTACGCTAAAATAAACTATAAAGGAGCTTTGTATGAAGACGATTGAAGAAATGTCAGTCAATGCGATCCGCGTTCTTTCGGCGGACGCTATCCAGAAGGCAAAGTCCGGCCATCCCGGGCTTCCGCTCGGCGCGGCCTCCGCAGCTTATGAGCTGTGGGCGCATCACATGAATCACAACCCGAAGGATCCCAAATGGCCGAACCGTGACCGTTTCATCCTTTCCGGCGGCCATGGCTCCATGCTGCTGTATTCTCTGTTCCACCTTTTCGGCTACGGAGATCTGTCCGTTGAGGATCTGAAGCAGTTCCGTCAGTTCGGCTCGCTGACCCCCGGTCATCCCGAATACGGTCACACGGTCGGCGTGGAAGCGACAACCGGCCCCTTGGGCGCAGGCATGGCGATGGCAGTCGGCATGGCAATGGCGGAAGCGCACCTTGCGGCGGAATTTAACCGTGAAGGCTTCCCGGTCGTTGATCATTATACCTTCGCGCTCGGCGGCGACGGCTGCATGATGGAGGGCATCAGCTCGGAAGCCTTCTCTCTGGCAGGCACGCTCGGCCTCGGCAAACTGATCATCCTGTACGATTCGAACCGGATTTCCATTGAAGGCTCCACCGACATTGCGTTCCGCGAGAATGTTCAGAAGCGTATGGAGGCCTTCGGCTTCCAGCTCTTGGAAGTGGAAGACGGAAACGACCTTGCGGCGATCGGAAAAGCCATTGAAGAAGCCAAGGCTGACCTTTCCCGTCCTTCCTTCATCACGATCCACACGGAAATCGGCTACGGCTGCCCGGCAAAGCAGGGCAAGGCTTCCGCGCACGGCGAACCGCTCGGCGAGGAGAATATCGCAGCCATGAAGGAATTCCTCGAGTGGCCTTCTCAGGAGCCCTTCTTCGTACCCGAAGAAGTCTACGCAAATTATAAGTCCATCGTCGAGAATCTCGGCAAAGCGGAGGATTCGTGGTGTGCGCTGTTCAAGGCCTACTGCGAGAAGTATCCGGAGCTTGCGGAAAAATGGAACGACTGGCACAGCCGCGACGGTATTGCCGCGAAGATCGATACGGAAGATTACTGGCAGATCCCCGATAAGGCGGAGGCGACGAGAAATCTTTCCGGCGCCTGCATTAACCGCGTGAAGGATGTACTTCCGAATCTTTTCGGCGGCGCTGCGGACCTTGCACCCTCCACGAAGACCTATATGAAGGATGCCGGCGACTTCTCCGCGGAGGATTACAGCGGAAGAAACCTGCACTTCGGTATCAGAGAGCTTGCGATGGCGGCGATCGGAAACGGCATGGTGCTTCACGGCGGCCTGATTCCCTATGTTTCGACCTTCTTCGTATTCTCGGATTACACGAAACCGATGGCACGTCTTTCGTCTCTGATGAAGCTGCCGTTAATCTATGTATTCACGCATGATTCGATCGGCGTCGGCGAAGACGGCCCGACCCATGAGCCGATCGAGCAGGCGGCGATGTTCCGCGCGATGCCCAATTTCCACCTGTTCCGTCCGGCGGACGCGATGGAGACGAACGCCGCATGGTTCAGCGCACTGACCTCCAAAAGCACGCCGACCGCGCTTGCACTTTCCCGTCAGAATCTTCCGCAGCTTGAAGGCTCCTCGAAGGAAGCGCTGAAGGGCGGATATATCCTGCAGGATTCCGAGAAGGAAGTCCCGGATGCGATCATCATGGCATCGGGCTCCGAGGTTTCCCTTGCGGTCGATGCGAAGGCACAGCTGAAGGCAGAGGGCATCGACGTCCGCGTCGTTTCCATGCCCTGTCTGGACCTTTTCGAAGAGCAGGATGAAGCCTACAAGGCAGCAGTTCTTCCGAAGGAAGTCCGCGCACGTGTCGCGGTGGAAGCGCTGATCGGCTTCGGCTGGGAGCGTTATACCGGCCTTGACGGCAAGGTCATTTCGATGAACGGCTTCGGCGCATCCGCACCGTACTCGAAACTTTTCCCGTATTTCGGCTTTACCGTTGAAAATGTGGTTGCGGCCGTGAAGGAATTGGTGTAAACTATAAACTATAGTTAATAAAACTTTATAAGGAGATTTCACATGTTAGTAAATGCTGCTGAAATGGTAAAAAAGGCCCATGAAGGCCATTATGCAATCGGTGCTTTCAACACCAACAACCTTGAGTGGACCAAGTGCATCCTGACGGCTGCCCAGAAGGCAAAAGCGCCCGTCATGATCCAGTGCTCCGAAGGTGCTGCAAAGTACATGGGCGGCTTTAAGATGGTCGTGGATCTTGTTAAGGATCTGCATGATTCGATGGGCATTACGGTTCCCGTAGCGCTGCATCTGGATCACGGCACATTCGAAGGCGCAAAGACCTGCATCGAGTGCGGATTTACCTCTGTTATGTTTGACGGCTCTCACTATGATTTTGATGAGAATGTTGAGAAGTCCAAAGAGATTATCGAGCTTGCACATTCCAAGGGCATCTCTGTAGAGTGCGAAGTCGGCGGCATCGGCGGCACCGAGGACGGCGTCACCAGCAGCGGCGAGCTTGCAGATCCCGAAGAGTGCGCGAAGGTTGCAGCGCTCGGCGTTGACTTCCTGGCAGCAGGCATCGGCAATATCCACGGCGTTTATCCGGCAGACTGGGCAGGCCTGAACTTTGATCGTCTCTCTGAGATCGACAAGGCCGTAGAAGGCAAGCCGCTCGTTCTTCACGGCGGTTCCGGCATCCCCTTCGATCAGACCAGCAAGGCAATCTCGATGGGCGTTTCCAAGATCAACGTCAATACCGAGCTTCAGCTGGTATTCGCTGCAGCGACCAGAAAGTACATCGAAGCCGGCAAGGATCAGCAGGGCAAGGGCTTCGACCCGAGAAAGCTTCTCGCACCCGGCTGTGAAGCAGTCATCGCAAAGACCATTGAACTGATGGAAGCTTTCGGCTGCGCAGGAAAGGCTGAATAACGAGATCCGGCAAACGGAAAAGGGAGCACTCGTAAGAGTGCTCCCTTTTCCGTTAATATCTTAATCTTCCAGACGCTTTTGGTGCTGTTAGTTTGAATGAAAAATTAGGAATTTCGGGATCTTGTTACAGCTTCGTTACGTTTACAGCCTGGGGTCCCTTTGTGCCTTCGATGATGTCGAATTCCACTTCCTGGCCTTCATCAAGAGTCTTGAAACCCTCCATATTCAGTCCGGAGTAGTGAACGAAAATATCCTTGCCGCTTTCATTGGAAATAAAGCCGTACCCCTTCTGGTTGTTGAACCACTTCACCGTTCCCTTGTTCATGTGAATACCTCCAAAATAAGTCGTCAAAATCCGCTTAATTAAAAGCCTCATACACTTTAGCACAACGAATTTTAAAAGTCAAGACAACAGGAAAAGGTTTTCGAACAGATTTATTTAGGAAGAATAAAATAGCAGGTGCTTGACAGGAAAGAATGCATTCGATATACTTATGACAGAGTTCTTTCTGAAAAAGAGCATTATATTTGCAGGAGTGTTAATGGTTTATGAATGGTTTAATGACTGTTTTTTGCGCAGCGCAGGAGACGACGGCTGCAATCGAGATTGACCCGATCGTGACAGCATACAGCGATCTGAAGATTCCGGTGCTCAGTATGGTGATGATGGGTCTGAGCGCGGCGATTCTTCTCGGGGCACTGATCCTTTGCTTTGTGATGCTTTTCAACCGCACCGAGAACTGGGGAACCGGCGTGATCTCCGGTATGGCCGGCTATCTTCTGATCTGCTATGCTCTCTACATGGGCATTCAGGTGGCGTTGAATGCGATCCCCTTTACGAAGGGTTTTGTGCAGAACCAGCCGGACCATTATACGGTACTGATCACGGTGCTTTCCGGGCTTCTCGTGTGTCTCGCGGTTTTTGCCACGATGAAATACGTCAGCAACATGATGATGAAGCGCGGCCAGATGATGACGATCGGTACGGCGCTTGCGGTCGGCGTCGGCATGTTCGGCGCGTCTGTGATTATCTCGAAGGAGATGATGAACAGCATCCAGTATATTGTCGTTGCGACCTCCATCAACAAGATGGGCTTTGACCCGGCAGTGACGACGACGGTGGCCTCGATGATGGAGAACGGCTACGAGAAGGAAGAAGCCATCAAGCTTGCGACGGATTCCCTTCTGTCCATGATCAATGAGCCGTCGATTTCCTTCCTGCTGAACGGAACGTACTATATCCTGATGGCGGTTCTTCAGATCTGCGCGGCAGTGCTGGTGTACGGCGTCATGAAGGGCACCCTTGACAACAAGTGGCAGATTCTCGGCTATTCGGGGCTTCTTCTTTCGATCATTCCGAGCGTCCTGTCGAATGTCACCGGAATCCCCGGATGGGTTGCTTTCCTGATCAATCTTACGCTTTCGGGCGTTGTTTTATTCCTGACCGTGAAGGCCGTCAAGACCTATATGCCGGACGATTTCCAGAGTCTTACCTACAATCACCGGAAAAAGAAAGTCAAGGAAGATGCCGAAAAGAGGAAGAAAATGCCTCATATAGAGATGCCAAAGTAACAGAAAGGAAGGTTAGGATATGATTCACATTTACAAATGTCCAAACTGCGGATCGTCACTCCAGTATCAGCCGGGAACGGCTGAGATGGTCTGTCCGAACTGCAGGCAGAGTCAGACGATTCAGGCCGTCCTTCAGAAAGAGGACAGCGGAGCGGCAAGCGGCCTTTCAGGACAGGAGAATTCCTCGAATGCCGGCAACGGCGTCGAGAATATGCAGTGCCCCGCCTGCGGCGGTCCGCTGACGACGGATGAGCACACGGCAGCAACCTTCTGTCCGTACTGCAAGTCTCCCGCGATGATCGGGAGCCGTTTCTCGGGCGCGTACCGTCCGAGCCGGGTGCTTCCGTTCCAGTTCGACAAGAAGGAGGCGCAGAACAAGTTCAAGACCTGGCGCGGCACCGGCCTTCTGACCCCGTCGAAGTTCAAATCCGCGGCGACGATGGACAAGGTGACCGGCGTTTACGTTCCGTACTGGCTCTACAGCTATACCGGCAATGTGAATATGCAGGGCGAGGGCCTGAACACAAGAGTCAGCCGCATGGGCGACGATGAGATCATCGAAACCGACCATTATCAGATCGACCGCACGGTTGAGACAAGTTATGAAAATGTTCCTGCGGATGCTTCCGAGAAGTTCCCGGACGAGAACATGAATGTCCTCGAGCCCTTTGATTTCTCCAAGCTCGTCAACTTCTCGATGCCGTATATGTCCGGCTTCCTTGCGGATACCTATGACTATTCGGCGGCGCAGATCAATGAGAAGATCCGCTCGCAGGTTGAGCAGGACATGGTGGAGATTGCCCGTTCCACGATCACGGAATATGAGACGGTGAACCTGATGGGAACCCAGGTGAATTACACGGATCAGAAGGCCGAGTACGTCTTCCTTCCGATCTGGACACTCATATTTGAATACATGGGCAAAAAGTACCCCTTATACATGAACGGTGAGACCGGCGAGATCGACGGCGTGGTGCCCTACAGCAAGCTAAAGGCGCTCCTGATCTTCGCGATCACATTCGGTGTCATCTTCCTGATTGTGTTCCTTCTGGGGAGGGTATTCTGATGAGAAAAACAGCACTCTTACTTCTTGCGGCGCTTGCGGCCATCCTGGTGCTTGCAGCATGTCAGAAAAGTGTCCCGGCGTCTCTGTCAAGTTACATTACGGATGACGGCGACTATCTGAGCGCCGAACAGGAGAATGCGCTTCAGAGCGCGATCCTCGAGGCGCGTGAAAAAACGGAGTCGGACTATATCATCGTATTCACGAAGAATCCGCCGACCGACGACTCCAGAGCTGCGGCGGAACAGGTGATGGAAGCCTTCCGAAATGCCGGCGGCGGTTACGGAGAGAATCAGCAGACAATCGGCCTCTATGTCGATATGCTGAACAGAAAGCTTTTCATCAACGAATACAACAAGGCCGAGGATTACAAGCTCAGCGACGGCACGATCGACGCGATCGTTCAGGATGTTGC
>CAMOZF010000067.1 GCA_946630765.1 uncultured Lachnospiraceae bacterium
CGGACTGCTTCTTGTAGCCATGGGCATTTACCGTTCGCCTGCAGTCGCGCTGATGCCTGACGTGACGGCCAAGCCCCTAAGAAGTAAGGCCAATGCGGTCATTAACCTGATGGGTACGGTCGGCGGCGCAATTTACCTGGGACTCGCGGCGGTTTTATATCCGACGGCAAAGACAAAGCTCCTTGAGCATGTCAATTACCAGCCGATCTTCCTCATCGTTTCGGCAATCATGTTCGTGGCGGTCGCGCTTCTGTTCCTTCTGATCAAGGAGCCGAAGCTTGTCAAAGAAACCCAGGAGCTTGAAAAGGAGCATCCCGAATGGAACCTCGCTGAAAAAGACGCCTCCGGAAATGAAGTGCTTCCGAAGCCTGTCAAGAAGTCCCTGGCCTTCCTTCTTGCCTCGATCGCGCTCTGGTTTATTGCCTATAACGGCGTCTCCACCTGGTTCACAACCTATGTCGACCAGGTCATGGGAGAGGGCCTCGGCGGCGCCTCAACCTGTCTTCTCATCGGTACGGTGGGCGCTGCGGTCATGTTTATTCCGATCGGCATCATTGCTTCGAAAATCGGCCGTAAGAAAATGATCCTGATCGGCGTCGCGGTGCTGACCTCCTGCTTCATCCTCGCGACGATCCTGACCTGGAATGCGCATTCGATCACGATTCCGATGTATGTGCTGTTCGCGGTCGTCGGCTTTGCCTGGGCCTCGATCAACGTCAACTCCCTGCCGATGGTCGTGGAGATGTGCAAGGGCTCGGACATCGGCAAATTCACCGGCTATTACTATACGGCCTCGATGGCGGCGCAGGTCGCGACTCCGATTATCGCGGGCTTTTTGATGGAGCATATCAGCTACCGGATCCTGTTCCCCTATTCGACACTTTTTGCGGCGCTCGCCTTTGTCACGATGCTGTTTGTAAAGCACGGCGATGCCAAGGTTGAAGCGAAAAGAGGTCTGGAAGCCTACGAGGACATGGAGGACTGATACCAGATCTTGCGGTAGGGGAGGCCAGGTGCTACGATTTTGGCGCTTGGTACTTGCGCAATCTCTGAAAGGGTGTTATATTATTTCCATCTAGATTTTTACAAAAAGGGGGATTCTCCGTTATGGCTGAACAAAAAAAGAAAACTTATCAGAACGCTTCCGGCGAGAAGGGTTCGAAGAGCGATGTGAAGCAGGCCTATAAGAAGGCCGGCGCTACTGGCTCCGCTGCCGGCTTCCGTGTCGGCGCGATCCTTCTGTGGCTTGTCGCGATTGCCTGTGAAGTGCTCGCGGTTCTCGTGATCAAGGGCGTTGTGGATCTGAAATTTATCCCGCAGATCGCGCAGCTGATTGCTTTTCTGGTGCTGGACCTTATCTGTGTTATCATCGGCTCCCAGCTCTGGAAGAAATCCAACCGGATTGATCCTGCAAGCAAGAAGAACAAGGTCAAGTTCTGGCTGTGGAACAATATGGGCGTGATCGTTGCCGCATTTGCCTTTATTCCCTTCGTGATTATCGCGCTGACCGATAAGAATGCCGACAAGAAGACCAAGACGATCGCGGCCGTTGCGGCTGTTATCGCGCTTGCGATCGGTGTTGCGACGAGCATTGACTACAATCCGATCTCCGCAGAAGAAAAGGAAGCTGCGGAAGCGGAAATTGGCGGCGACGTATTCTGGACGCCCTTCGGTCATGTCTATCATGCCTATGACGACTGCCAGGCGCTGAACCAGACCGATACGCTGACCTATGGCAGTGTCACCGAGGCCATTGAGCACAACCGCACCCGTATGTGTTCCTTCTGCGCGAAGCGTATGGAGAAGGAAGAGGGCATTGAGCTCGAGGGTATCAAGACGGATGAACTGGACGTGGACGAGGAGGACCTTGTCCCCGCCGCGGAATAAAAAGAGACAGCTTCGGGGCTAGGATTAGCCCCGATTGTCTTTTGTACAGGAAAGGTGTGAAATATGGATATCAAAAATGTACTGACAGATGAGCTGATTGAACAGATTGCGAAAGAGACCGGCCAGTCCAAAGCGGATACGAAAAAGGTGCTGGAGGGCTCGCTTCCCGAAATGCTGAAAAATGCGGAAGAAAAGACCGCGTCCGATGCGGGCGTCCAGGAGCTGACCGAAGCGGTGGAGCAGGATAAGGCCCCGACAAGAGGCGGACTTCTGAACGGAAATCTGCTGTCCCTGCTTCTTGGCGGAAATGCCGGAAATTCCGTGGATCAGGCTGCACAGCAGAGTAATACCAGCTCCGGCGCGGCAGGCTCGATCCTTTCTGCTGCGGCGCCGCTTCTTCTGAACCTTCTTCTGAATCAGAACGGCGGAAGCAGCCAGTCCTCGAACAGCTCGGGACTTCTCGGCGCACTCGCAGGCTCTGCACTTTCCGGGGGCTCTTCTTCCGGAAGTGCCGGCGGCGGGATCATGAATCTTCTCGGCGGCGATGCACTTGGCGCATCGAACAGCAGCTCCGGCGGCCTTCTTTCCGGCCTTTTCGGCGGAAAGGATGAGAAGGAGGAAAAGGAAGAGGAGAAGGAGGAAAAGCCTTCGGGATCCGGCGGACTCATGGGGCTTCTCGGGTCTCTTATAAGCACCGACACCTCCGAAGAGCAGGAGGAGAAGAAGGAAGAGAAACCGAAGACCTCCGGGAACAAAAAGAAAAAGCCTGCGAGTTCTTCCGGAAAGAAGAAAAAACCCGCAAGCTCTTCCAAAAAATAAATCATGTGCAGGATCAGGGCCGCTTCATCGAAGCGGCCCTGCTTATTCGTCAAATGTAATCTCTACGGTAAAAGTGCTGCCCTCGAGCGTTTTCTTGGTGACGGTCCCTTTCTTACTGACGATCCGGTTGGTCAGCGGAATATTTCCGGACATCGCGGCAGCGGGCTCCGCGGTATAATAATAGGCTCTCGGGAGCCGGCCTTCCGTGATTTCCACCTCCTGGCCGATTTCGAGTACATTTCGTTCCATTGTAAAGGCTTCTGTACGCATTTTACCCTTCCTGTCCTGGCTTTCTGCGAAATATTGCAGTTTTTCTTTGGATATTATATACAATTTTCATAATGATTTCAAGTAAATTTATGGTTTTTTCTACTTTCCAACCATGAATTCTTCGTGTATACTGTACATATCGGTGATGGAGAATTACCGGCTTTTTTAATTTTTTCAGGGGAGAGTTTTGTGATGAAAAAAGTAGAAGATTATGTAATTACAATTCCTGATTTCCCGGAACCGGGGGTTATGTTCCGTGATGTGACATCAGTTCTTGTAGATCCGGACGGCCTGAAGCTTGCGATCGATGAGATGCAGAAAAAGCTAGAGGGGCTGGATTTTGACGTAATCGTCGGCCTGGAGTCGAGAGGCTTCCTTTTCGGCATGCCGATTGCCTACAATATGCATAAACCCTTTGTCCTTGTCCGTAAGAAGGGGAAACTCCCGAGAGCGACCGTTCAGAAAGAGTATGATCTCGAGTACGGCAGCGCAGTGATCGAAGTTCATAAGGATGATCTGAAGCCCGGCCAGAAGGTCGTTATCGTGGATGATCTGATCGCTACCGGCGGAACCGTGAAGGCGGCTGCGGAGCTTGTCGAAGAGCTTGGCTGCGAAGTTGTCAGCATGGTCTTTTTGATGGAGCTTGCGGGCCTCGAAGGCAGAAAGAAGCTTGAAGGCTACAATGTAGAGAGCGTTATCTGCTACGAAGGCAAATAAATGTATGTAAGGGGCCTTCACAAGACGGTCCTTCACATAAATTAAAAGGGGTAAAAGAAAGGAGAGAGTTTAGATGTTTAAACTCAAACAGAACAAAACTACGGTTGCGACAGAGATCCTGGCCGGGTTTACGACGTTCATGACGATGGCTTACATCATTGCCCTCAACCCGAACCTTCTGACCGGTTTCGGCGCGAATGGCGGACAGCCGTTATGGAATGCCGTATTCATGGCAACATGCCTTGCATCCGGTGTCGGCTGCATTATCATGGGCTTCCTTGCAAACAAGCCGTTTGCGATGGCACCCGGCATGGGCCTGAACTCCTTCTTCGCGGTTGTTGTTTCACAGATCGCGGTGCTTGCAGGCGTTGATTATGTTCAGGGCTTCCGCGCAGGACTTGTCATCATTCTCGTCGAGGGTGTTGTTTTCCTGGTACTGTCGGTTCTCAATGTCCGTGAGAAGATTGTTAAGGCTATTCCGCTTCCGATCCGGATCGGTATCTCGCCTGCGATCGGTCTGATGCTGATGAATATCGGCTTCGGCTCGAATGCCGGCATTTACAGCGAGACCGGCGGACCTTTCTACGCAATGCGTGACTTCTTCGGCGCACTGACCGCTAAGACCGCCGCGACCTCCATGGGTTCCGGCCACGGTGCTATGGTGCTGACGGTTGTTACGATGCTGATTGGTTTCTTCGCGATTGTTATTCTTGCTCATTATAAAGTAAAAGGTGCCGTTCTGATCGGTATGCTTGCGTCATCCGTTATCTACTGGATCGGCGAAGCGGTTTTCCTGAAGACCAATCCTTTTGCTTCTCTTGCGACTGCGTCGTTCATGCCGCCTTTCAAGGACATGGCTGAAATGACCCTGTTCAAATTTGACTTTGCAACCTTTGCTTCGATCGGCTGGGGCACCGTCATCAGTCTGATCCTGACCTTCTGTATCATCGATATGTTCGATACGATCGGAACCCTTGTCGGAACCGCTTCCCGTGCAGGCATGATCGATGAGGAAGGCAATATGCCGCAGATGAAGCAGGCGCTGATCTCGGATGCTGTCGGCACTGTGATCGGTTCCGTAACCGGTACCTCTACCGTAACAACCTTTATCGAGTCCGCTTCCGGCGTTGAAGCAGGCGGACGCACGGGCCTTACGGCGATTATCACCGGCGCGATTTTCCTGCTTTGCATCTTCCTGTCTCCGCTCGCTGCGCTGATTCCGGCGGCAGCAACTTCTTCGGCGCTGATCTACGTCGGCGTTCTGATGCTTTCCGGCCTGAAGAATATTGACTTCGAAGACAACTTCCAGGTGATCCCGGTCGCGATCATGCTGATCGCTATCCCGATCTCCGGTTCCATCGGACACGGCATCGGTCTTGGTATGATTACCTACACCGTTATGAAGGTCTTCACCGGAAAGGCGAAGGAAGTGTCTGTACTGACGTACATCATTTCCCTCCTGTTCCTTGTGAAGTTCTTCCTGGCAATCTGATAAAACAATGAGTAAAAGAAAAACAGACTGCACATGCTTGCATGCACAGTCTGTTTTTCTTTGACGAATGTCCCTCATGAGGGAGCGCCGGGAAAGCCGCGAAGCGGCGACAGCGCGTGTTTTATCCCTTCAGCATTTTTTTCAGTACCGGCCGAAGCGCGAGGTAGAAGACCGTCGCGGCAATAACTGCAACGACTGCGTTGACGAGGGTTGTGCCGGCGCTGATCCTGGCAAGGGCCTTCGCCAGGTCCTGCTGCAGTCCGAACAGATACCTCTTATAGAAATATCCGACAACCGGGTCCGCGATGACATTGAAAAGCATGCCGGCGGAAGCGGAAACGATAGTTTTCCAGAACACCCTTTTGGGATCGCTTTCCTGGTCGATTTTCAGCAGCTTATGTGCGACAAGCCCGGTGATCAGGCCGATCATGAGCTTCAGAAGAAAAGTTTTTGGCGCCGATGTCACGTACCCGCCGAGAAGGTCACCGATTGTCATGCCGATCGCTCCGGCAAGACCGCCGTACATGCCGCCGAGAAGCAGCGCCGCCAGCACACAGAATGTATTTCCGAGGTGGAAGGCCGTTTTCTCCATCGACCCCGGTACCGGGATATCGATCTTGAAGAAGGCAAAGGCGATGTAACAGAGCGCGGCCATCATTGCGGTCATCGTGAGGACCTTGACATCCGGCTTCCGTTCCGGCTGCAGAAATGCTGCCGCAGTGACGAGTATGCCGATGACGAGAAGGATGAGGCTGACGGAGAAAAGTACGGTTTCCGCTGTGCCTGCGTTTTCCGCAATGCCTGCTTTTCGGGTCAGGATTACTGCCACGAGTCCGAGTACAGTCAGTACGGCGCCTGTAATAATCTGAACATGTTTCTTTTCCATACACTTTTCCTTTCTGCCGCATAAGCTGGTCTCTTGTAAGCGTTTTGTTAAGTTTTCGAAAATAGAGCAGATTTTTGGTATTGAGTAAATGTCCAGATTATTATATTTTTACAAGGTCAGATGACGCTCGCTGTCAGAATGCAAGACCCGGCCGGTGACCCTGCGGATAGTGGATTTCAGATAGCGGACCGCACGCTTTGTCCTGTACCGACTTTTTCTTGACTTTTCGGCCAAATACGTTATGATGGAAAGTGGTGAAACGCAGCTGACGGCGATGCACTTTTCGGGGGGACAACGGCGGCGATATCTGACGTATAAGGTGGAATATGAGAGCGGGAGTCCGGAATTGCTGTATTATTCGGTACTGCCGTTTGACGGACCGTATCACCGCCATAACGTATATGAACTGACGTATGTTGTATCGGGCCGTCTGACCTATGTGATGAGCGGAACTATAAGGCGCAGGAACAAAGAATGACAAGCAGTCTGCAGAAGGATCTGTTTTTAGTAGAGATGGATTAGTATATTCAGGAGCATCTGCCGACGGTTTCAACCCGGGATATGTTTGACGCCGGCTGAGTACAGAGAAAGAATGACAGGGGTATGAAAGGAGCAGGAGGATGAAAAAGGAACTGTGGAACCGTGGCTGGACATTCTGGAAAGAGACAAATGCCTTTGCGCTTATTCCTTCGATTCCGCAGGATGCGCAGCTTGTCGATCTCCCGCATGATCCGATGTTCCTGCAGGAGCAGGATCCGGACTGCCTGAGCGAAGGAAAGCAGGGATTCCTCCCGGGAGGAACCTGGAAGTACTACAAAGAATACGATGCTCCGTCGGAGGACAGGAATATTATAACGAAGCTGCTTTTTGAAGGCGCTTCACAGATCACAGCGGTTTATGTCAATGATTCCTGCGTCGCTAAGCATGTGTATTCCTTTACGGAATTCTATGTGGATCTGACCCCGTATCTGCACTATGGTTCGAAAAACCGCATCCTGGTTTCGACGACGGTACCGGAAAATTCGAGCCGCTTCTATGCGGGATCCGGACTGTTCCGCGATGTCAGCATCGTGAAGGAACCGATGACTGGCTTTGTGCCGGAGTCTCTTCGGGTGACCACGAAAGCACTTTCCGCATCGGAAGAAGCTTCGGCAGGTGCTGCTTCTTCCGGCCGGGCGGACGCGGAGATCTCCGTGTCCGTTCAGTTCCAGAACCGCCTTCTGACCAATTTCCAGGGAATGTACCAGATTACGGTCTCGGAGCGTGACGGAAAGGATATTTTCTCCGGCAGCTGGCGCATTCACCTCGAAGCCGGAAAGACACAGGAGCTTACAAAGCAGCTCTTCCTTCCCGGAATCATTCCCTGGGATGACCGGCATCCGGCGCTTTACGAAGTCAATGTTTCATTATGCGACGAACAGAAGCGTGCGGAAGACTGCGACAGCACACTGACGGGCTTCAGGGTGATCTCTGTTGATCCGAAGCGGGGACTCCGGGTCAACGGCCGGGAAATCAAGCTTCTTGGCGGCTGCGTACATGCGGACCAGGGACTTCTGGGCGGCGCGACCTATCTGAGCTACGAGTACCGCCGGATGCTTGCGCACAAAAATAACGGCTTCAACGCGGTGCGGTGTGCGCATAACCCGGCGTCGAAAGCGCTTCTTCAGGCCTGTGACGAGCTGGGCATCTATGTGCTTGACGAGGCCACGGATATCTGGGGCAAGATGAAAAATACCCAGGACTATTCGATGTTCTTCGAAAAGGACATTGACGATGTGATGGAAACGATGGTCCGGGTGGACTACAATCATCCGAGTGTGCTGATGTACTCTACCGGCAATGAAATCATGGACATTGCGACGGACAAGGGGTATGAGCTGACCATGCGCTTCACGGAGATGCTTCACCGGCTGGATCCGACGCGTTTCGTGACGAATGCGGTCAATGCGCTTCTTGTCACGGGACCGCTTCTTGCGGAAAATGCGCGGGAGGCCGGAGAGGGCCTGATCGACCCGGAGAAACGGATTGATGTCAACGAATTCATGGCAAACGGCTTTATGGATGTCGGAAAGATCATTTCGATTCCGCCGGTCACGAAGATGCTGGAACTCATCGATACGGCTGTCGATATCAGCGGCTATAACTACATGATTTCCCGCTATGAAGAGGATGCCGTGAACTATCCGAACCGGATCATCCTCGGGACAGAGA
>CAMOZF010000068.1 GCA_946630765.1 uncultured Lachnospiraceae bacterium
TCTCCGACACCGAAGCGGTCGGCGCGGAGGTGAGACTGTGGCGGGAAGGCGATGTTCTCACGAACCGGCCCTTTGAGAAGGCCGCTTCCGAGACCGGCTACATTTACCAGATCCTTGTCGAGCTGAAGGATCAGGAAGGCAATCGCACGACAGACGACCGGACCTTCCAGGTGCAGGTCGAGGGAACGGGCGAGCTTCTTGCGATCGATTCCGGCTGCGTATCGGACCTGACGCCGATCTTCGCGAACTACAGAAAGACCCAGGACGGCAACATGGTCGTCTATGTCCGGCGCACAGCGCGCGGGGACATCAACGTGCATCTTCTGTGCATCGACGAGGAAAAGTGCATGCTGAAAGGACGCCGCTTTGATCTGAGACTCTGAGCAGGAGATTTCCTTTGAAAATGCCCAATTCCTGCTTGCGGGGAAGCGGCAATGTGTGTATAATGATAGGGAACATCCGGATCGTAAAAGAGATGTTCCCTATACGTTTATTTGAATGAATATTCGACGAGAAAAGTTAAAGAGGAAGGGAATGAATTAATGACGAAAAATATTACATTTGATTACGCCAAAGCGACAGGCTTTTTCACGGAGGAGGCGCTTGCAGCCATGAAGAAGGAGGCCGAAAAGGCCTGCGAAACGCTTCTTCAGAAAACCGGCGAAGGAAATGATTTCCTGGGATGGATTGACCTTCCTGTGGATTATGACAAGGAAGAGTTCGAGCGGATCGAAAAGGCAGCGGCGAAGATCCGTGAGGATTCGGATGTGCTGATCGTTATCGGTATCGGCGGATCGTATCTGGGCGCGCGCGCCGCGAACGAATTCCTGAATCACAGCTTCTACAACAACCTTCCGAAGGAATGCCGCAAGGCGCCGGAGATCTACTATGCCGGAAATTCCATCAGCGGAACCTATCTGAAGCATCTTCTTCAGATCGTCGGCGACCGCGATTTCTCGGTCAACGTCATCTCGAAGTCCGGCACCACGACAGAGCCCGCGATCGCATTCCGCGTATTCAAGGAGCTCGCGGAGAAAAAGTACGGCAAGGAAGAGGCTGCAAAGCGCATCTACGCGACGACTGACCGCGCAAAGGGCGCGCTGAAGAATCTTGCGGACGCGGAAGGCTATGAAAGCTTCGTCGTTCCGGACGACGTCGGCGGCCGTTTCTCAGTGCTGACTGCCGTCGGACTGCTGCCGATCGCAGCAAGCGGCGTGGACATTAAGGCCCTGATGCAGGGCGCTGCGGACATGCGCGAATACACCCTGAACACCCCGATCGACGAAAATGACGCCCTCCTTTATGCGGCCGTCAGAAACGTCCTCAGAGAAGGCGGAAAGACGGTCGAGCTGACCAGCAACTACGAGCCCTGCTTCCACTATGTCGCAGAGTGGTGGAAACAGCTTTTCGGCGAGTCGGAAGGCAAGGACCTGAAGGGCCTGTTCCCGGCATCCGTGGACTTCACGACCGATCTGCACTCGATGGGCCAGTATGTTCAGGACGGCGTGCGTCTGA
This sequence comes from uncultured Lachnospiraceae bacterium, assembly GCA_946630765.1. The sequence goes on from CAMOZF010000068.1 coordinate 1,516, forward strand.
TGTTCGAAACCGTTGTGGACATTGAAACCAGCAAGGAAACCATTACCATTCAGAAGGAAGAAGTCGATCTGGACGGCCTGAATTACCTCGCCGGAAAGGATATGGACTTTGTCAATCAGGCAGCCATGAAGGGAACGCTTCTTGCGCATACCGACGGACAGGTTCCGAACCTGATGATCCATGTGAAGGATCAGACCCCCTACACGCTTGGACAGCTGTTCTATTTCTATGAGTTTGCCTGCGGTGTTTCCGGCTACATTCTCGGGGTGAATCCTTTCAATCAGCCCGGCGTCGAAAGCTACAAGAAAAATATGTTCGCGCTTCTCGGAAAACCCGGCTACGAAGCCCTCAGGGAAGAACTGATCGCGCGGATCTGATCGGCTTTCCCCTTCCGGGAGGCTTCAGGAGAGAACATGATTTTTGACACGCATGCACATTATGATGACAGGCGGTTTGATGAAGACAGGGAGGCTGTTCTGGCCTCTCTGTCTTCGTATGGCGTCGGCACCGTCTGCAATATCGGTTCGGATATCAGAAGCTCCGAAACGACGCTTGAACTCGCCCGGACATATGATTTCATCTATGCCGCGGTCGGCGTCCATCCCGAGGAAGTTCTTGAAATGAACGATTCGGACCTTGAGACGCTCCGGCGGATGGTCCGGGAGGACCGGGAGAAGAGGATCGTCGCGATCGGGGAAATCGGGCTGGACTATTACTGGAAAGAGGTGCCGCACGATCTGCAGAAAAAATGGTTCATCGCGCAGCTTCGGCTCTCAGAGGAGCTGCAGCTTCCGGTGGTGATTCACTCGCGGGAGGCCGCGAAGGACACCTACGACATTCTGAAGGCGGAGAAGCGCGGGGAGCGCGCGGGCATCATGCACTGCTTCAGCTACAGCGTGGAGATGGCCCGGCAGTTTCTGGACCTCGGCTATTATATCGGGCTTGGCGGCGTTGTGACCTTCAAAAACGGCCGCGTCGCAAAGGAAGTCGCGTCCTGCGTGCCGCTTGAGCGGCTGCTTCTCGAGACTGACTGTCCCTATATGGCGCCGCATCCGCATCGGGGCGAGCGGAACTTTTCGGGCTATCTGCCCCTCGTTGTCTCGGAAATCGCCGGAATCAAGGGCATTTCTGAAGAGGAGCTGATCGCCGTAACCGAGGAAAATGCCCGGAGGATTTATGGCATTAATTGATCCGAAAGAGACCATTGAAGTCCTGAAAAAATACAGTTTTATATTCAGCAAGCATTACGGACAGAATTTCCTGATTGACGACCACGTCCTCCAGAAGATCCTGCGGGCGGCGGAGCTCACTAAAGACGACGTCGTCCTGGAGATCGGCCCCGGCATCGGCACGATGACGCAGGCGCTTTCGCGGGAAGCGGGGCGCGTATTTGCCGTGGAGATCGACGAGAAGCTGATCCCGATCCTTCAGGATACCCTTTCAGACTGCGAAAACGTGACCGTCATCAACGAGGACGCGCTGAAGCTGGACATCCGGGCGCTCGTACAGCGGGAATGCCCGGGAAAGAAGCTGAAGGTCGTCGCCAATCTGCCGTACTATGTGACGACGCCGATCATCATGCGGCTTCTTGAAGAGCATCTGCCGGTCGAATCGATCACCGTGATGGTGCAGAAGGAGGTCGCCTACCGCATGCAGGCCTCGCCCGGGACCAGGGATTACGGCGCACTGTCCCTTGCGGTGCAGTATTACGCGGAGACCTATCTTGCGGCGAATGTGCCGAGAAACTGCTTCATGCCCCGGCCGAATGTCGATTCCGCGGTGATCCGGCTTCGGGTGCTTCCGGAGCCCTCCGTGAAGGTGCGGGATCCGGAGCTGCTGTTCCGGCTGATCCGGGCGGCTTTTTCGCAGCGGCGGAAGACGCTGGCGAACGGGCTGAGAAACAGCGCGGAGCTGCAGTTTTCGAAAGAGGAGATTGAGGGGGCGATTCGGGCGATCAACCGGCCGGAAACGGTGCGCGGGGAGGTGCTGAGCATTGAGGAATTCGCGGCGCTTTCGGAGGTTTTTTCCGGAAAGACACCTCATCAGTCAGCTTCGCTGACAGCAACGCCTTCGGCGCGCTATACGGGTGCCGCCGGCACCCAGCGGCCTCAAGGGGAAGCCATGCGGCCTCAAGGGGAAGCTGTGCAGCCTCAGGGGGAAGCCGGAGAATGAAGATGAAGATCATGACGGAGGACGAGCGCTTCATGCTCGAGGCGCTGAAGCAGGCGAAAAAGGCCGCGTCGATCGGGGAGACGCCGATCGGCTGCGTGATCGTGCGGACAAGGGATTACGAGGGGAATGCACTGGAGCCTGCGATCATTGCCAGAGGCTATAACCGGCGGAACACTGAGAAAAACCCGCTCGCGCACGCGGAGATTTCCGCGATCCGGAAGGCCGCAAAAAAGCTCGGCGACTGGCGGCTCGAGGGCTGTACGATCTATGTGAGCCTGGAGCCCTGTCCGATGTGCGCCGGCGCGCTGGTGCAGGCCCGGATCGACCGGGTGGTCATCGGCGCGATGAATCCGAAGGCCGGCTGCGTGGGGAGTATTCTGAACCTTTTACAGGAGCCGCGCTTCAACCACCGGGCGGAGGTCGCGGAAGGCATTTTAAAAGAGCAGTGCGGACGTCTGATGAGCGATTTTTTCGCGGAGCTCAGGAAGAAAAAGAACCGGCAGAGGGGAGAGACGGAAGATGAAATACAGAGAGAACAGGAAAACCCATGACAGGATCAGCGAGATCGGCATCTGGGACTTTCGTCGCATACGCCCGCCGTGGCGAATGAGATTCTGAATGAAGTGCCGGCGGACATGCTGATGTTCTCGGTGAATCCGGCCTACGACTACGGAAGCGGCGAATTTGCCTACGGCGGCGTGTCGGAGCGCGAGGCGGAAGGGAAATGCGTCGGCTGCGGACACTGCGATTCGCGCTGCCCCTTCCATGTGAATCAGAGCGCACGGATGCAGGAAATCTGGGAATATTTCGCTTAAATTACACGACCGAAAGGAAAAGAAATGTTCAATAAAAAGCAGTTCAGGATTCTTCTACTGGCGCTTCTTGCGCTTCTGATCGTCGGATCCATTTACTTTGCCGTTAAGAATAAGAACCAGGGCGGGAGCGATCCTGAGACCATGGCCTTTACGACGGAGGCGCCGTCGGAGAGCCTGACGGAAACGGATTCGGCGGCCACATCGGAAAGCACGGAATCGCAGAAAGAATCCGAAACACCCGCCAAAGAGGATGAGAGCGAAGAATCGTCGTCTTCTGAGGAGGCGCCTCCGGCGGAATCGGAAGAGACTTCTGAAAGTACGGAAGGCACGACGGCTGAACTGACCACAGAAAAAGCGGCTGAAGAGACCACCGAAGAAGCGGCGGAGGATCCGGAGCTGTCGGTTTCCGAGGACGGCGAATACACCGACAAGGAGCGGGTGGCGCTGTACATTTACACCTACGGCCATCTTCCGGACAACTATATCACGAAGGACGAGGCCGAGGACCTCGGCTGGATCTCAAGCCGCGGAAATCTCGGGAAAGTCGCTCCCGGAAAATCCATCGGCGGCGACCGTTTCGGCAACTACGAGAAGCTCCTTCCGACGAAGAAGGGCCGGAAATACTACGAATGCGACATTGATTTTGACGGGACCTACCGCAATGAGAAGCGGATCGTCTTCTCGAACGACGGCCTGATCTACTATACCGACGATCACTACGAAAGCTTTGAGCAGCTGTATTGAGGAGGGATGGGATCCCTCGGCTGCGCTCGGGATGACACGCCAAAAAGACCTATAGTGGGAGAATGAGAACGATTGAATATGAGAGCGATTGTTGTAGACTTTCATGAATTTAACAGTGCACGCGAGGTGCACGCCTTCCTTTCGGAAAAGCTGGGCTTTCCGGCGTTTTATGGACACAATCTGGATGCGCTTTATGATATGCTGACTTCACTTTCGGAGGACGTCTGCATCACGGTTGTGCATGCCGGGCAGGATTTCGAGAAGGGCTTTGATGCAGTCTTTTCCGATGCTGCCGAATGCGGCAGACATTTTTTCTGCACGGGCGTATAATCCAAAAGGGGACGGGGATGCATATGGACAGAAAGTCTGGAAAAAGGAATGAAAGCTTTATTGAGGCCGTCGCCTGCGCGCTGCGGGGCATCCGGAGCGCCTTTCGGACCGAACGAAACTTCTTCCGGTATTTATTTATCGCGCTGTTCTTTCTCATTGTGAATCTTCTCCTGCGGGTGCCGGTGATCGCGCACGTGATCGCCGTCGTGACGATCGCGATCACCTTTTCTGTCGAGATCCTCAATACCGCGATCGAACGGCTCTGCGACCTGGAAACGCAGGAAATCACCGAGGAAATCCGCGTGATCAAGGACCTTTCGGCCGGCGCGGTGCTGATGAGCTCGCTGTCGTTTTTTATCTCTGAAATCATTTTCATCGTGATGCAGCTGATCAGGATCTTCTCGGGAGGACAGGGCTGATGCGGATCCTTTCGATGCTTCTTACCATGTCCCCTGTGATTCTGGGGGCGGCAGCGGTCGTGGTTTTTTCAAGGACCGCGTTTTTCCGGAAGCATAAGGCGCCGATCGACGGCGGGAAAAGCTTCCGGGGGGAACGGATTTTCGGCGATCACAAGACCTGGATCGGACTGCTTTCCTATGTGCTTTTCTGTACGCTCGCACACCTTCTTACGGGCGGGGTGTGCAGGCTTTTCGGCCTGGAACAGATGAACCAGATGTATTCGCTTCACGCGAACGGTTTTTTCTACAATCTTTTTGCGGGCGCGCTTTTTGGACTGGCGTATGCGCTTTTCGAGCTTCCGAATTCCTTTCTGAAGCGGCGCTTCCACATTGCGCCGGGCGGCCACAGGAAGGGCTTTTCGGGCGTATTTTTCTTTATCCTCGATCAGATTGATTCGCTTCTTGGCTGTGCACTTGTGATCGGGCTTCTGACGGATGCGACACTTTTGGCGCTTCTTCAGTATGTGCTTCTTGGGGCCTTTGTGCATGTTTTTGTGAACCTTCTTCTGATGCTTCTTCACATGAGAAAAAGCATCTGAGTAAGCGGTTTTGGAGTTTTTCGGGGATCTTCCCCTTGCTGCGGCTGAATCAGCCGGGAAAAGGAGAGAAAATGATTGCAGCACTGAAACGTCTGTACATTTACCAGAAGGAAATGTATCCGGTCATTCCGAGACTGCTTCTCGGATTTATCGTTTTTGCAGAGATCCATTTCATCGTGCTTCTGAACCACGGCGTCACGCAGTTTAACCTGGGGATTCAGGAGATTGTCGGCGGCTTTACGGTTTTCAGCTTTCTTTTCTGGCTGCGGATCGCCGACGATTTCAAGGACTACGAGCTGGACTGCCGGCTGTTTGCGGACCGGCCGCTGCCGTCGGGGCGCGTGAAGAAAAAGGACCTTGCGATCTTCGTCGGGATCCTGATCGCCGTCACGCTTGTTCTGAACGCGATCTTCATGAACAACTTCATCTTCTGCATCATTCTGTACACCTACGGATCGCTGATGGCCGTCTGGTTTTTCCAGAAGCATAAGATCGCAAAGTCCCTGCCGCTCGCCTTGGTGACCCACAACCCGGTGCAGCTTTTACTGAATATTTACGTCATCTCGTTCACGATCATCAAGTACCAGATCCGCGTGTTCGATCTCTATAATGTGCTCGCGGTCTTCACCCTCTACTTCCCGGCGCTGATCTGGGAGGTTTCGCGCAAGATCCGCGCGCCGAAGGACGAGACCGAGTACGTCACCTATTCGAAGCTTTTCGGCTACAAGAAGAGCACCGTTTTCGTGCTGATCATGACGATCGTAGACATCATTACGAACTTCATCCTCGTCTGGAATCTCAATAAGATTTCGGTCGCGGTGCTGTTCGTGCTGGTTTCGTGGATGACCTGGAAATTCATCCAGTTTATGAAGGATCCGGAGCGGTTCAAGATCGTGAAAAAGGTGGAAATGTACACGTATCTGCAGGAGAGTACCATGGTCCTGACAGTCATTGTATTCCTGATCTTCGGGAAGATCGGATAAGCGTCGAAAGCATCTATGAAAGCGAAATATCTGAGCTTATTACAGGAAAACGGCATCCCTGTGCCGGAATTTATTGTGGTGGAGTCCGAGGAGGAAATTGACCTTTCCTTCTCGGATTCTGCGCTTTTTTCGGTGCGCTCCTCGGCGCTTGAGGAGGACGGGACCGAGAAATCCTTTGCCGGGCAGTTTGAGACCCTGCTGAATGTGAAAAGAGAAGAGGTCCCCGAGGCCGTCCGGAAGGTCCTTGCGAGCGCTCACTCGGAAAATGCTGCCTCGTACCGCGCGGCAGTCGGCGGCGGTGTATCAGAGGCGGGAGCTTCGCAGGCGCCCGGAAAAATGCCTTCCGGGCAGTCAGGCCCGGAAAAGCCTTCGGGCTTCCGGGTCATCATTCAGCGGATGCTTCAGCCGCAGCTTTCCGGCGTGCTTTTCACCGCGAACCCGGCCGGAATCCTCAATGAAAGCGTCCTTGTTGTCGGGCGCGGCCTCGGCGAGCAGATTGTCCGGGACCAGGTGGCGGTGACGACCTATTTCTACAACCGGGACGATCACAAGTCCATGAAAATGCAAAGCGGCGATTCGCCGGAAATCCACGAGAGCGGCTTCCGGAGCCTGATGGAGATCGGGCAGAAGATCGAGACGCTTCTTCAGACCCCGGCGGACATCGAGTATGCGGTCGAGGAGGACCGGCTGTATATCCTGCAGGCGCGGCCGAT
>CAMOZF010000069.1 GCA_946630765.1 uncultured Lachnospiraceae bacterium
TCGGAAGCATGGGAAGAAGCCCGTCGTTCGCGCCCAGGATAAACAGGACACGCGGCCGGTTCAGGCGGGTTCTTCGAAGGTCGCCCACAAGAAGGACATCCTTCCCCGGCGGAACCAGCCCCAGATGCAGGCCGGAAAGCCCCGTAAGAAGCACCTCCGAAAAGGCCTCGAAGCTGAGGCGCTCTTCCCCGAGGATTTCCTCCGTCTTCGCAAAAAAGCCCGTGAGAAGCTCATAGCTTTTCTCATATTCCCGGGAAAGCGCCGCATCCTCCGTCTCCTGAGAAAGCGCCGCCATGCTTTCCTCTGCGCCGATTTCTTCCAGGAATTCCGCGACCGCACCGAGCCGCTCGGAAACGCTGCCGTTTCTTCTGAGAAGTGCCTCATGAAGCGCAAAAAGCGGCTCAAAGGCAGCCTTTCGAAGCGCATTCAGGGATTCGAGCCGGCCTTCCGCAAAGCGTCTGTAACGGCCAGAAAACGGCTTCTCAAAGCGGCTCATGCCCCGGATTCCCCGTGCAAGGCAGAAATTTTCCAGTTCACAGATCCGCTCATAAACACTGAGCGGGTCCGAAGCATCCGAAAGCGCACGTTCGATTGCGCACACGTAGAGCGGCGTCTTCAGAAATGCCGTCACGGCCTCATACGACCAGCCTTCCGAAAACACCGACAGCAGCTCTTTCAGCAGAAGAAAGAGCGGGTTATGATCGAGCGCTCTGGTCTCGTCGAAAAAGACCGGCAGGCCCTGCGCACGCATCCGCGTGCCGATTTCCTCTTTGTAACGCGCGGGATCCCCGGCAATCACGGCCATGTCCCGAAGCCGGTAGCCCCCGTTCAGGCGCTTCCGAAGCTCCCGCATCAGGATCCGGACTTCCTCCTCCGGCGATGCGGCGCGGAAAATGTGCAGATCCTCTCCGCCGTCCGGGAAGACCTTTCCCGGAAAGCCGCAGAGGCCCTGTTCGATCTCAAGAATCGTCCCGGAAACCGGAAGATTCTCCGAAACATCTACGGTTTCCACCGGGATACCGGCGCGAAGGGCCATTTCCGTGACACGGCTCACCGCGGTATAGCTCATGTGGAAAAGCGCTTCCTCCTCCCGCTGCTCCTCAAGCCGCACCTCCGATCCGAGATCGACCGAGAGGAAAATATCCTTTGCGCGCGGAAGAAGCGCCTGGAGCACCTCCTCCTGCGGCGGCGTGAAGCCCGTGAAGCCGGTCAGGGCAAAAATCGTCCTTTCGGCCTCTGCCCAGCCGGGGATCAGCCTGGCAAGGCGCGAAAGCCGCTCCTCCGCGATCTCGTAATTCTGATGAAGCTTCTGAAGAAAGGCGCCATACAGGGCGGAAAGCTCCCGAAGCTTCTTCTGAAGCCCCGGATGCTCCTTCAGCGTTTCCGTGCTTTCCCGCAGCTTCTCAGGCGAAATATTGTACTGCGCAAACTCCGAAAAAAGCGACTTCAGCTCCTCGAGATACCCGGCCTTCCGGATGTTTTTCCGAAGGACCGAAAGCGTCTCCTCCTGCTCTCTTGCAACGAGCCGAAGAAACATCAGCTTCCCCTGGTCGTCCAGGATCTTCCGCTCCGGCTCGTGAAGCGCCTGAAACACCCGGTAGGCGAGCCGGTTGAAGGTCAGGATGTCAATGTTCATCAACGCGTGGTTTTTCGCACGCCGCACCATTTCCTCCTGCGTATACAGGCTCGCCTGTTCGGGTACCAGAAGCACATACGAATACTCCGGGTGCGCCGAGGCCTCCCGGAGGATCGTGTCATAAAGCTTTTCATTTTTCACGGAAACGGATGATCCGCATAGGATGCCTAGTGCCAATGCTTACTCCTTTTCGAGGATCACAAAGCCCCATTTTTCAAGAGAAATCGTCTGTCCCGAAGTCAGCCGTTCTTCGGACAGAAGCTCCGCAAAGCTTCCTTCCGGGCAGGGCAGCGACTGCTTTTCTCCACTGTAATTGTAAATGAAGAGCAGCTCCTTTCCTTCTTTCGAGCAGGCCTTTTTCCCGATCAGCGGGAAGCAGGCGCCGGGAAGGCTCTTCTCGACGTCGGTTTTTTCAAGCGCCCGAAGGAAGCAGCGTTTCAGGCTTTCCTTTTCAAGGTCGCAGCCAAGATACAGCGCATAGCCTTTTCCGAAAGCATTTTCCACCGCAGCCGCGTACTGTCCCCAGTTGTCGTGCTTATAGCACAGCACCGGCGTTCCGCTGTCCGGCATCAGGCATTCAAAGAAGCCGTCCACCGTCTCTTTGAACGCTTCCCCGGAAGCATCTGTAAGCGCCATGCCATGGGCGATCGAGAACTGATTATAGTTCAGCCCGAACACCTCCGTCATGCCGTGCGGCTGCAGATCGTGATAGACCTTGGTATTTTCATTACTGAAAAACGACTTGATGCCCGAGATCAGGACGCCGCCGGCTTCCGTGTATCTGCGGATTGCCGAAATCGTCCCCTCCGACACCGCATAGAGCGCCGGCGCAAATACCGCCTGATAGGATGACAGCTTCTGAAGAAGCGCCTCCTCATGCGCCTGATCGAGAAGCGGCTTCTCGCTCTCCTCCGGATCCGCCATGACAAAGTCCGCTTCATAATTCATCTCATACAGGGCGCGGTACCATTTCATCAGGACCTCGTTGTAATTCACATCCCCGCCGGAGCGCATCCTGCGAAGCGCGGACAGCGAGTTGTTGGAAACCAGGAAGGCGATGCGGTTCTTCTTCTGGAGCCCGCAGAGCTTCGGCGAGAGGCGCGCGAAATCCGCACCGATTGTGCAGGCCTCTCTGTACACCTTATTTTCCGAGAAATCATGCGACAGGACGCCCTTCCAGTAGGTTTCAAAGGAATTGTGGATCGAATGCCAGTGCCAGTATTCGACCATTCCGGCGCCGGACCCGACATGCGAAAAGGCCTGAAGCCGCAGCTGCCCGTCGTAGGGCGTCCACTGCGGAAAGCCCTGCGCCTCGGTCTCCAGAATGAAGTACGGCGCCTGCTTCAGCGAATAGTTCAGGCTGCCGCCGAAGCTGATCTCCATGCCCGTCAGCTCGCTCTGACTCGGATGGTAAATGTCGCAGCCGGCGATATCCAGGGCCTTCGAGGCCGCAAAATGATTCAGCGAAGGCTGTAAGCCATAGGAATATCCGCGCCAGTCAAAGTCAAAATTATGGGTGATAAACTGGTCTTCCCGGCTGTATTCGCGCACGAGCGCACACTGCCAGGCCAGGAAATCCGTCACGAGCTTTCGCTGGAACTTCTCAAATTCCCCGGACAGCGAGGCATTGATCGTATTTCTGACATCCGGGAAATCTTCCCAGGAATGCACCGCGTTCGACCAGTAATTCAGCCCGAATTCGGCATTCATGCGCTCGATGTCGCCCTCGAACTTCTCCTTCAGGTAAGAAACAAACTTCTCCTGCACCTTCGGACCGGCAGTATCGTAGTATTTCGTCTCATTGTCCACCTGATAACCGATCACCGCAGGATGTCCGGCAACGTGAGAAATCAGCTTGCGGATCACCCGCTCCGCGTGGAACAGATAGGTTTCATTCGTGATATCCATGATCTGCCGGGGACCGTAGAGCCCTCTTCCCCTCGCCGTCGTCGCCAGCACATCCGGGTCCTTTTTCACAAGCCACGAAGGCACTGCGTAGGTCGGAGTTCCAACAATCACGTGGATGCCGCCCTCGTGCATCGCCTGAAGCACCCGGTCAATCGATGTAAAATCAAAAACGCCCGGCTCCGGCTCCAGCGTCGACCAGGTCGACTCCGCAATACGGACCACATTCATATTGGCCTTCTTCAGCATTTCCACGTCCTTCTGAAGCCGCTCCTCCGGCATATATTCATCATAATAGGCCGCGCCGTACAGTAAATGTTCCATAAATCAGTACCCCTTTCCCTCGGATCTTCTGTTACCTTACAGTATACAAAAAACAGCGGCCGATTTCAACGTCAAAAGCATCTGTTTTACGCGCCGGAGCCTGAAAACACTTGACAAAACCGCCATCTTTGTGTAGTCTTATCAGGAATGAAATCATCAGGAGGAAAACAGCTTGAATTCTTATAAAACGCACGGAACCTGCTCCAGGGAAATCCAGTTTGAAATTGAAGATAATATTATCAAGGAAGTCCGCTTTATCGGCGGCTGCATGGGCAACACGCAGGGCGTTGCGGCGCTTGTCAAGGGCTATGACGTGGACGAAGCAATCCGCCGCCTCAAGGGCATCGACTGCCAAGGCCGCGGAACCTCCTGCCCCGATCAGCTGGCGCTGGCGCTCGAGCAGTATAAATCATCTGTAGCCTGAGGTAATAGTATGTCAAAGACCATTATTCTGACCGGCGGGGGCACCGCCGGTCATGTTACGCCCAATATCGCCCTTCTCCCCGGCCTTCGGGCCCGCGGCTTCGAGATCCGCTATATCGGTTCCTATGACGGCATGGAAAAAGGCCTGATCGAGCAGGAAGGCATTCCCTATGACGGGATCTCCACCGGAAAGCTTCGCCGCTATCTGAGCCTGAAAAACATCTCCGATATCGGCCATGTATTGAAGGGCCTTCGGGAAGCCAGGGCGCTTCTCAGGAAGTACCGTCCCGACATCGTTTTCAGTAAGGGCGGTTTTGTCTCCGTCCCGGTCGTCCGCGCAGCGAAGGCGCTGAAAATCCCGGTCATCATTCACGAATCCGACATGACGCCGGGCCTCGCGAACAAGCTCTGCTACTCGGCCGCATCAAAGATCTGCTGCAATTTCCCGGAGACCGTCGAAATGCTCCCGAAGGAAAAGGCCGTCCTTTCCGGCTCTCCGATCCGTGCCGAGCTTCTGTCGGGTTCCAGAGAAAAAGGACTTGATTTCTGCGGCTTCTCGGGCAGCAAGCCGGTGCTTCTGATGATCGGCGGCTCCTCCGGCGCAAGAAAACTGAATGAAGTGCTTCGTGAGGCGCTTCCTCTTCTCCTGCCGGATTTCGACGTCGTCCATCTCTGCGGAAAAGAAAATCTCGACGAATCCCTGAAGGAAATGCGCGGCTATGTGCAGTTCGAATACATCAGCAAGGAGCTGCCGGATCTTTTCGCAGCATCCGACCTCGTGTTCTCACGCGCCGGCGCAAATGCGATCTGCGAGCTTCTCGCACTCAGAAAGCCGACGCTTCTCACCCCGCTTTCTGCGGCAGTCTCCAGAGGCGACCAGATTCTGAATGCGCGCTCCTTTGAGAAGCAGGGCTTCTCCATGGTTGTCGAGGAAGAAAATCTGACGGCCTCCGTTCTTTCGGAAAGCCTGCATAAGCTCTATGAGGACCGTGAAAAATACATTCACGCGATGTCCGCCTCGACAGAAAAAAGCGGCGTCGACACCATTCTTTCCCTGATCGATGAGATCACAGAAAAGCCCTCCCGTTCGTAAACGGAGGGCTTTTTTCACATCACTTTTTTCCTGAAATTCAGTGCTTCGGATTAATGTTGTTGTCGATTTTTTTATTCATAAAATAAACCACAATGTTCAATGAGACGACAATCAAATTAAAGAAGTAAACGATGAGCACATACCATTTGCTGCGGAAATTCGCCATGTAAACAGGATTGATGAATTTCGCGATGATTCCGGCAATATATCCGAAGAAAATCAGCAGCAGGAAAAGAAGGCTCGTTCCTCTGGTGGTGCGGGCTTTCCATGCTTTTATCAGATTAATCGGCCAGGAGATTCCAAAGGCCAGAATCATTCCGATTTCAAAAAAATCAGCAGGTGTCATTTTAACGTTTCCTCCTTAAATCTGGATTTCAAGAGCCTTCTTCAGCGCTTCTTCGTCTTCTTTCGTGAGCGGATTTATGGACTTTCCGTTCATGATTTCTTTTACATAGGTATAGCAGCCGTCCGAGCCGTGGATGCAGTTAATCAGGATGCCGTTGTTTTCATTGTTCAAAAGGGCTATGCTGGAGCTGACCTTTCCGGCCATGCCCGGGAAAGCATTGTACTTAACGATACCGGTCTTCCGGTAGGCGGTCAGCAGATTCTCGTTGATTTTCACGATTTCATCCACGTTGTTTTTCAGCTGGATCTTTACCTTCTGGTTATCCTCGATCACGCGCTGCAGAACGTCCTCCAAAGAGACCATGTCCGAGCCCTGCATGAACAGAGACAGCCGCCGCTGAAGCTTCCTGATCTTTACCGACTGCAGGATCATGATGATCAGAATCGCGAGAATCACAAGAAACATCAGAAGCGCAGCCGCCGGCAGAATCCACGGATTCAGCTGCAGTATAGTTTTTATATTATCTATAATTGTCTGTACCATAACATGCACTCATCCTTATCTGACATGCGAGATGATTCGTTCCAGCTCTTCCACTGAATGGTACGAAATCTCGATCTTCCCGGAATCCCCGTTCTTCCTTTTAATATGTACCTGTGCCTTCAGAAGCTGCTTCAGATGATTTTCGGCTTCTTCATACGCAAGATCACTCTTCAGGTCTCTTTCCGGAAGCTTCGGCTCTTTTTTCGGTGTATTCAGCGTTTTAACAAGTTTCTCTGTTTCTCTTACGCTTAAATTGTTATTAACGATGATTTTTGCGGCTTCTTCCTGCTTTTCGGCCGTATCGAGGCCCAAAATCACCTTCGCGTGACCGGTCGAAAGCGCCGATGTACGAAGCATCTCCTGAACCGACTCGGGGAGCTTCAGAAGACGGATGCTGTTGGTTATAACCGTTCTGCTCTTTGCGACACGCTCTGCAAGCTCTTCCTGTGTCAGTTCATATTCGCCCATCAGGCGCTGGAAGGCAGCCGCTTCTTCGATCGGGTTCAGGTCCTGCCGCTGGATATTTTCGATCAGGGAGATCTCATCAATCTCCTTATCCGTATAATCCTTGACAATGACCGGAAGCTCCCGCAGTCCCGCGATCTTTGCGGCGCGCCAGCGGCGCTCTCCCGCGATAATCTGGTAATGTTCGCCTCTTTTAGTCACGATCAGCGGCTGAATGACTCCGTGAATCCGTATCGAATCCGCGAGTTCCTGAAGCGCCGCTTCGTCAAAGCGCTTTCTCGGCTGATTCCGGTTCGGTTCAATTAGCCGGATTTTTATCATCTGCTCACTTTTCAGGTCTTCCTCAGTAATCGGCTTCGTTTCGACGATCCGATTGATGTCTGCAACATCCCCCAGAAGCGACCCCAGACCTTTTCCAAGTCCTTTTCCTTTGGCGGCCATGTTTTCTCCTTTATCTGATTCCTCTCAGGATAAATGTTCCACGTGGAACATCAATGATACCGAATGACTTCATCTGCCAGTTTACGATAGGCTTCGGCACCCGACGACCGTGATTCGTACTCCATAATCGGCATTCCGTGACTTGGCGCTTCCGCAAGACGTACATTTCTCGGAATAATCGTATCATAGACCTTATCCCGGAGATATTGTTTGACCGAATCGACGACCTGCTGCGAAAGATTCGTGCGCACATCGTACATCGTGAAAACAACGCCTTCCATCTGAAGAGACGGGTTCAGCTTCTTCTGAACGAGCTGAATCGTGTACATCAGCTGCGTCAGACCTTCCATTGCGTAAAATTCGCACTGGATCGGTACCAGGACGGAATTTGCCGTTGTCAGCGCATTAACCGTCAGCAGATTCAGACTCGGCGGACAGTCGATGATGATGAAATCATACTGCGGCTCAATCGTCATCAGCTGTTGCTTCAGTATAAATTCATGCCGTGGGATGTCAAGCATTTCGATTTCGGCGCCGGCGAGATTCACCGTAGACGGAATCATGTCCATCGTTCGCCAGACATTCTTACGGATGCAGTTCTCAACCGGTGTATCGTTTACCAGAAGATCGTATATCGTATTGGCCTCGTTCTTATCGACGCCAAGTCCGCTGGTCGAGTTTCCCTGAGGATCCAGATCCAGCAGAAGAACAGACTTTCCTTTTTCAGACAGGGCAGCAGAGAGGTTGATCGATGTCGTTGTCTTACCGACACCGCCTTTCTGATTGGCTATCGCGATAATTCTCCCCATGAATCCTCCTAAATAAGTATGTATTGGTCAGTGGCCCGTTTTTTCTGTGATGCAGATCGCCTGAGCACCGACACAGCTGCAATTATAACATATCGCCCGTAGAAAAACAATGTTCCACGTGGAACATTTTCAAAAAGTTCTATGATTGGTGTTTTATCTATTCGTTAAACTTGCAAATCGATCAACAATTTACCTCTTCTCGATTTCACTTTTCTTTCAGCTTGC
>CAMOZF010000070.1 GCA_946630765.1 uncultured Lachnospiraceae bacterium
GATCGTGATTCTCCCGGAAATCCACCGGGGCATGTTTCACCCGGATGCCGTCGATCTCGGTCGGACCGCCGGACTCATACATGCCCTCGACCTGCCAGAAACGAAGCTCTGACGCTGTCGGGAAGACCGCGATCAGTCCTTCCCTGTCCGCAACCAGCGGCCAGGAGTTGTAGCAGCACTGCCCCCAACCGGTCATCAGCCCTCCGTGAAGGGAAATCACGAGCGGCACCTTTTTCGAGCCGTCATAGCTTTCGGGGACATATTCGTACCAGGTATCTTCCTTCCCGTCCCCGACGATATCGCCGTGGAATTCCTGCAGTCTTTCCGGGCAGGGGATGGAATTGTTGCCGTTCTCATTGACAGTGATGTCCGAACGGTAGAGGTATTCGGGAAGATAATGTCTGTTGTCATCGTCCGGGCGTCCCGGACGGATTACCGGCTGGATATTCATTCTCTTAAGTCCTTTCTCCGGATCATTCGAGCCCGGGTCCCCGCCCGTTTCTTTTACGCTTTTCGCGGAGGATTTCCTCCCGGCGCCCGCCGCATACGACGGTTTCTTCAGAACCTTCGCGGCTTCGGATTTCCGTGCACCTTCACATAATCGTAAATGTATTGATATTTTTCGAATTCACTTTCCGGGAACATGGAGATTTCGTTTCCGAGCGTCACGACATCGAAATCCTTCTCATAGGACTTCCATTCGGGAAGCCCTTCACCGTTCGGATCGCCGGATGCGGCGTAATTTGCCCAGTAGCCCTGGATCACATCCATAAAACGGTAATCTTCTTCAACCCACTTATAGTCGAGGAAGGGGTTGTAGGAGCCCTTGTCCACACGCCCGAAAAGATAGGGCATTTCCGCACAGTGAGGGCAGCCGTCCCGGTGTCCTCTTTCGTCCTCGTTTTCCTTATTCATGTGCCAGATGAAAGCTTTCCTTCCGTACTCTTTGCAGAGCTGCCCGATCCGGATCGCGCCGGCGAGCATGAAATCGGACATAATCGTCGTCAGCATTTTCGCGGCCTCGGAGGGCGTTCCCGCGGGATACCAGGCCTTCATCTTCTCTGCGTTGTCCGGGAAAGTTTCTTCAATGTACTGATTGTACACGTCTAAAGAGACCCCGTTCGGCGCAGCGGGAAATTCCTGCGCGCAGGATCCCATCATCACTTCGAAGTCGTTGAATTTCCCGGCATCCATCCACTTTTCGTAGTCTTCGGGGAGCAGTTTTCCGTCGATACAGAAGGAGAATCCGCTGAAATAGTCGGTATTCGCGTTATACAGATCAAAAAGCTCCCAGGCGTCCATCTTCCGAAGGTCGGCGATCGACTCGACACCGATTTTCTTCATGAAATCCACGCCCTTCTGCTCCATGACTTCCCGCGGCTGGGGCTTCATAAAGCCCCAGTATACGACGCCGCTTTCAATCGAAACGCGTTTTACGAGGCCCTTCATGAGGGGAGATGCGAGCAGGATTCCTGTCGATCTCGCGCCGCCGGACTGTCCGGCGACCGTGATATTGTCCGGGTCCCCGCCGAATACGGCGATATTTTTCTTAATCCATTCGCAGGCCTTCACCATGTCGAAGAACGCATAGTTTCCGGAGCTTCCGTTTCCCTCTTCCGTGAGGTCCGGGTGCGCGAAGAAGCCGTAGAAACCGAGCCGGTAATTAATCGTCACGACAACGAGATCCTTCCGCTTTGCGAGGCCTTCGCCCGCGCAGACGCATTCAACGCCGGAGCCCGCGATCATTCCGCCGCCGTGAATCCATACAAATACAGGAAGCCTGTCTTCCGCGCTCTTCGCAGGGGACCAGACATTCAGATACAGGCAGTCTTCCTGATACTGCGACGGCATCAGAAGCTGTGGAATTCCGTGTACGTTTGCGACGAGGTTTTCCTCTTCCTGAACGGGCTGGATCGCGCCGGGCCCGTACTGGGTGGCTCTTCTCACCCCGCGCCAGGTATAGGGATCCTGCGGATGGCGGAAGCGAAGCTCTCCGACCGGCGGAGCCGCGTAGGGAATCCCCTTAAATACCTTCAGATTTTCATCAATATATCCCTGAAGCCAGCCCTCGCTGACTTTTACTTTCGCATTTTCAAAATCACTCATCTTCTGCTGTCCTTTTTTCGCTCACTCCGTTTCCTCCCCGTGAAAAAAGCTGATAAACTGCCTTTTTCAGGGCTTTCCAGCTAAAAGGAAACGGATGCATTCTTCAAAATGGTCCCGCCAGGCTGTAAAGTCATGCGGTCCTTCGACTTCATGATACTCCATCGGCGCTTCCTGTTCCCGAAGGAACTCAACGAAAGCCCGGTCTCTTTCCAGCAGGAAATCCTGCTTTCCGCAGATAATATATAAAGGCGTCAGCCTTTTGCCGTTTTTCTTCAGTTCCTTCAGAAGATAACGCGGGTTATTCACGCTTGTCCCGATCTTCTTCGGATCGCCGAAGGTCTGCCGGTAATAGTAATAATCCGCCATCGGATTCCTGTCCTCCGGCGTCATGTTTTCCATCCCGTCCGTCAGGATCGCCGGAGACATCGCAAAGGCACGCTCGAATTTCTCCGGATAGTAATAGGCTGCGCGGATCGCGCCGAAGCCGCCCATCGAACATCCGCCGACGAAATTATGCTCTCTCTCGAGGGGAAGACCGAGCGAGCGGTGCAGGTACTCCGGTAGCTCTTCAAAGATATAGGAACCGAAACGGTTTGTATTGGCCTCCCCGTCCACATAAAAGCTTAAATCCCCGTAAGGCATGACCATCGCGATATTGTAGCGCTCGGAGAAATCCCGCACATAGGTCATATTGGCCCATTCCGAATTGTCGTTGCTGTAGCCGTGGAGAAGATACAGCACCTTCATCGGGCGCTCGTAATGCTCGATCCCTGCCCGCAGCTTCTCGTATTCATTCTTGTCATTCGGCAGTTCGACTTTAACGTTGGAAACTCTGGAATTGACTTCGGAACGAAAAGATATGTCATAAAAAGCCATGAAAAAGCCCCTTTAAAATCCCTCTTTATGAAGGAAACGCTGAATTTTCATCAGCGTTTCCTGCGTGCTTTACCCGTTCTTTTTACGGATAACTATCTTTCTTATTTCGATGCAAGCCATGCATCAAGCTGTTTCTGCTTCTCGGCGATGATTTCGTCAATGCCGGCGTTTTTCAGCTCCTGCTGGAACACAGGAAGCACTTCGTCGATATCAACTTCGCCGTTCATGATCGGGTTGTAATACTGTGCAATGACGTTTGCGCAGGCTGCGTACTGGTCCGCTACCGGAGACAGGTCGCAGGTGAAGCCGAGCGCCTTCGAGGGAATTGCAGCGGCATTGTCGGCAACCATAAGATCATTTGCTTCCTTCAGCTGGTAATCCCAGGTCGGAGCAAGGAAGTCGTTGGGGTTCACATAGGAGTAGCCTACCGACCATCCTGCGGAGGTCGCGTCGGTTGCGCCGTTGACGTAGCAGGCCTGGCCGTCGTCGTTGATGCCGTAGGTGAGACCCAGAACGCCGTCGGTGAAGATCGTAGCGATTTCAGGGTCGGTGAACAGGCAGTTCAATACACGCATCGCGGCTTCCTTATCCTTGCAGAAGGAGGTTACATGCCACAGGTAGGTGTTGATGTTGCCGGTGGTGAGAAGTCTCTCGCCGATCTCGCAGCCGGTGATGTTTGCGCCGTACTGCTGGGAAGCGTTGGCTTCGTGAATGGTATTGGTCATGTTGTAGCCGTAGCCGGGCGTACCGTAAGTGATTCTGGTCTGGAAAGACAGCAGGGTCGGGCTCTGGTTCGACATGGCATCCGGAGAGATGATTTCTTTTTCCTTCCAGACCTTAACGTTCTCAAGGAAGTTTAAGAAATAATCGGATTCATAGTAGTTTTCGACTTTGGTGCTGTTGACGGGATCCATCAGGCAGCCAAGGTAATTGGTATCGCCGAGGTAGTCGATGCTCTTCGGTACCCAGTAGGGTTCAGTTGCGCCGGGGATGAAGTACTTGTCGGGGTTGTTCTCTTTCATAACGACAAGCGCTTTGGTCAGATCGTCAACGGTATGAACCTGGGAAAGGTCAACGCCTTCAGCAACTTCTTCGGTGCAAAGGTAGATGTTCGGAGAAGACCATGCGGTGAAGCTCGGAATTCCGTAGAGCGTTCCGTTGATGCGGCCGCAGTCCAGAACTTCCTGATAAGGTGCGTACAGTTCTTTGATGCCCTGTCCGGAAGTCTCCAGAAGCTCATCCAGAGGAGCAAGCTGGCCATTGGCAACCAGCTGGCCGAGAGATGTGTACCAGAAGGAGCTCAGGATATCCAGAGAATCCTCGCCGCCCGTTAAGAGCAGGTTCAGCTGTGTCACCATATCACCGAAAGGAACCCAAACGAATTCGACTTCAGCCTGTGCCTTTTCGCGCAGCTTTTCGTTTAAGGCAGCCTCAACCTCTGCCGCATGTGTCGGCGGTTCGCCGGTGAAGGTGCTCATGTTCATACGAAGCTTCGGATAGCTTCCGTCGGATTCCGGAGCCGGAGTCGCATCATCTGCTTTTTCTGTGCCGGCTTCCTGGGTGCCCGCTTCCTCAGTCTTCGGTGCTTCGGTGGTGGTGTCGTTTCCGGCCGGCTTTGTGCAGGCTGCAAGAGACAGAACCATTACAAGCGCAAGAACGAGTGCCAGTAATTTCTTCATTTAAATTTCCTCCTTTTAATTGTCTTGACTGACAATATCACTATATCAGAAAGGGATTGAATAAACCGTCGAATTTCTGACGCCGGGTGTAATAATTCTGATTAAAGCCCGGTCCGAAAAACCTTATCCCTTTACAGATCCTAAGGTAACGCCCTTGACAAAGGACTTCTGGAAGAACGGATACACGATCAGCACCGGCAGTACGCCGACAACCGCAAGCGCCATCCGGATACCGACCGACGGGATCTGCGATGCGTCGACATTGATGCCCTTCGACACCTGCTGCTGCAGCACGGTAATGCTGTCGAGAACGCGCTTCATGTAGTTCTGGATGCCCAGAAGGTCGGTTCTCTTCTGAATGTAGTAAACACCGTTGGTCCAGTTGTTCCAGTAAGCGATGAAGGTCATCAGGCCAAGCGTGCCCATAATCGGCTTGCAGAGCGGGATAACGATGCGGATCAGGCAGGTCAGTTCGCTCGCGCCGTCAATCCGGCCGGCTTCGATGATTTCATCGGAGATATTCGAAGTAATATAGGTACGCATCATGATGACGTGGAAGGCGTTCATCAGCATGCTCGGAACGATCATTCCCCACAGGGTGTCCTTGATGTTTAAAAGTCTCGTATACACGATGTAGGTCGGAACAAGGCCGCCGTTGAAGAGCATCGTGAAGAAAAGGAAAAAGGAAATGATATTCCTTCCCGGAAGGTCTTTCCTCGAGAGCGGATAAGCGTAAAAGGTCGTCATCACAAGAGAGGTGGTCACGCCGATTGCCGCAATGATGACGCTCATCAGGTAGGCGCGCGCCACGCCGTCCGATACCGCTGCGAGATATCTGTACGTGTCAAAGGTAATCTGTTTCGGAATCAGTGAATAACCCGAATCAAGGAGCACCGACTCCGGCGTGAAGGAGCTCGCGATCAGAAGCCAGAACGGAATGATGCAGGCTACGATCAGGAGAATCATGAAGACATACTGAACTACGATAAACGCTTTATTATTTGTAATCATCTTCTTTCCTCCCTCCTCTTAGAACAGTGCGCTGTCCTTATCGATCTTCGAAACGATCGCGTTGGACGTTACCACAAGGATAAATCCGAGAACCGACTGGAAGAATCCTGCAGCCGAAGAACGGCCGATATTATTCTGTTCCAGAAGAGCGCGGAACACAAAGGTGTCAATGGTCTGCGTTGTCTTGTACAGAAGGCCGGAATGCATCGGGACCTGGTAGAAAAGGCCGAAGTCCGAATAGCAGATACGGCCGATCGCAAGGATCAGCAGGATGATGATCGTGCCTTTCATGCAGGGAAGCGTAACGTGGCGGATCTGTTTCCAGGTGCCTGCGCCGTCCACGACAGCCGCTTCATAGAAGGTCTTGTCGATACCAATCAGCGTTGAATAATACAGGATTGAGGAATAGCCGAAGCTCATCCACAGGTAAACGATCGTCAGAATGAAGGGCCAGGGCTTCGGCTCGTTGTACCAGTTGATGCCTTTGCCGCCGAGCGGCTTGATGATCGTATTATTGATAAAGCCGTTCGTGGGATTCAGGAACGCATATACGATGTAGGTTACGATAATGATGGATAAAAGATACGGAACAAGAATGATCACCTGGCTGAAATTCTTGAAATACTTGTTTTTGATCGTATCCATCGCAATTGCCGTCACAAAGCCCAGCAGGTTTCCGAGAATAATAAACACCACGTTATAAAGGATGGTATTCCGGAACATGATAAACGCGTCGTTTGTGGCAAACAGATAGGTAAAATTGGAAAGTCCTGTCCAGGGACTCTTCAGGATGCCGATCGAGTAATCCACCTTTTTAAAAGCAATCAAAAGTCCGAACAGCGGAATGTAATTGTTGATGATCAGGTAGACGGTTCCCGGAATCAGCATCAGATACAGCGGCCAGTATCTCAGGACACGCTTCAGTGATTTCTTTTTCTTCATCTTTTCACCTCTTCATGAACAGTAGACAGCTGCGGCAGCCGCCGCGGCAACTTTCACTTATGTTCAGATTGTACAAAAAACACGCTTCTTCTTCTATAAAGTTTCTGTTATCGAATGTCAAAAGTCTGATACTGAATAATACTGCTTTGCTTTTGCGGAAGAAATGTTGTAAAATAAAAAAAAGTCCCCGCCCGCACGCTAGCGCGGCAGAAAAACGCAGGTATTGCTATGAAAAAAGAGTATTCCATCCGCAGACTGTTTTTTATTATTATCTTTGTCACGCTGCTGCTGCTTTCCACAACAGCCGCGGCATACTGCGTCTATTCCTTCTCCTCCTATTCCAATCAGCTTCTGGAAAAGAACGCGCTGAACCTGACAAAGTACGCGGACAATCTGGAGCAGGAGCTGAACCATGTCCAGGAGAACTTAAGAAGCCTGGCCTATACAGACCCCCATTTCACACAGCTGACCTTCTCAAGCTACCCGGATTCCAGGCTCATCCCGATCCGTTACTCCGTTCAGGAGTACATCCGCACCTTCACCCCCGTATACAGCATCACACTGCTTTACGAAAAGCGGGATCAGCGTCTGTTTTTCTATCACGGAAGCGCGCTTTTCGCCAATAACGATTATTTTCTCAATGAGCGCCGGCAGATCACCTCTTTCCGGGACGAGTATCTCGTCTCCGGCGCCTATTCCCGGGATAAATGGTTCGTCACAGAGCCGGAAGGCGAATATTACCTGACCTACGTCAGCGGCAATGATTACGCCAGCGTCACGTCCTTCATCAGTCTGTCCAAATATGCCGAACAGCATCTTTCCCCGTCCGATGCGCCGGAATCGGCCGTGCTTTTTTTCTCCGGCGATCAAATTCTCTCAAGTGACCCGGATCGTGAAAGCCCGGTCCAGAAGATTTCGGATATCCGCACAGACTCCGAAACCGTAGAGTCTGTTTTTGTCAAAGGGCAGCTCATCCAGCGAATCAGCCTTCCCGGCTACAGCCTCGGAATCAGTGTCATTACGCCTGCACACGCCATCCTGAAAGAAGTCCTTCCCCAGATCATCTTCGCTATTTTCATGGTCATCCTGACAGTAGCCATCATGCTGATTATGAGCCGGGTCATGCGAAGGATGCTGCTCTTCCCGCTGCAGGAAATCGCGCAGTTTTCAAGAGAACTGGAGGACCGCGGCATCCCGGGCAAGCCCGCAGAGAAATCCGCTATCCGCGAATATAACGAAATCCGCACGTCCCTTGTGCAGCTCCTGGACAAACAGGCGGAGCTTGAGCAGGAGCGGCTGACGAAGGAGCAGGCCAGGGAACACGCGGTGCTTCAGTACTACCAGCTGCAGACCCGCTCGCACTTTTTCCTGAACTGCTTAAAAAGCCTTTACAATATGTCCGAGAACAACCAGATTCCGAAAATGCAGGCGATGATCCTTGCCTTTTCCAACCATCTACGATATATTTTTCATGACAATCTGATGACGGTTCCCCTGGAATCGGAGCTTCGGGAGGTCAGTGATTACCCCCGGATCATTCTTCTC
>CAMOZF010000071.1 GCA_946630765.1 uncultured Lachnospiraceae bacterium
AGAAACCAGGGCATCTTTCTCCGATTTGAATCGAACCTGGGAAAGCGGGTCTTCTCTGCTTCCGTCTTCTCGGGTGCCGTGCTGTTGCCGCAGGCCGCGAGAGACAGAACCATGACTGCCGCCAGAAGGAGCGCCAAAAGTTTCTTTCCCATAATTTTCTTTTCCTCCATTTTGAATATGTGTGCAGCCGTTTTACGGATACACTATTATCTCTCTGATGGGTTCAGAGGAATAACCTTGAATCAGCCCTTGACAGAGCCGACGGTGATGCCGCCGATAAAGTAGCGCTGTACGAAGGGATACAGGAAGATGATCGGGCCGGTGGTCATCATGGCCGTTGCCATCTTCAGGGATTCAGACGGAAGGTCGGAGTAATCGACGAACTGTCCCGCAACGGAGTTCTTCAGAGAAGAAGCCTCGTTGACGATCTTGTACAATCTGTACTGCAGCATGACAACGTCCTTCTGCTGCAGGAACAGCGAATCCTGATACCATTCATTCCAGTAGCCGAGGGCGAGGAAGAGGCCGACGGTTGCGAGGGCCGGCTTCAGCATCGGCAGGATCAGCTTCAGGAAGATTCTGAAATCGCCGGCGCCGTCGATCTTGCCGGACTCGGTGATTTCATACGGAATGGATTTCACGAAATTCTTCATCAGGATGATGACCCAGGAAGAAGTCATCAGCGGAAGAAGGACCGCGAGATAAGAGTTGTCCAGATGATAGGTCTGCGTCATTAAGAGGTAGTACGGCGCAAGACCAGCCTGGAACAGGCTCGTGAAATATACGAAGAAGGACAGAACGTTTCGAAGAACAAAGTCCTTCCGCTGAAGCGCGTAGCCGGTCATTGCCGTAATAAGCAGGCCGGTCACGGTGCCGACAAGGGTCATCACAATCGTCAGTGCGTAGGACTTCCAGATCGTACCGCCCTTGAAGACCATTTCATAGGCTCTTGTTGTGAAGTTTCTCGGCCAGAGTGTCACGCCTTTTGCGAGAATATTCGCCTCCGTCTCAAAGGAGCTTGCGAGAATAATCAGGAAAGGCAGGATGCAGATGACCGCAAAAATACTGATAAATACATAACCGACGCCGCGGATGATATAGTCCGCCGTTCCCAGTTTGACCTTCGGAGCGGAATCCATCATAACGTCTTTATTCTTTGCCATGATATTTCCCTCCTTTCCTTAGAACAGCGAGTAGTCCGGCTCGATCTTCTTCACGAGCGCATTCACGCCCATGACCATGATGAAGCCGATCAGTGACTGATACAGGCCGACTGCGGAAGCCGTCGAGAAGTTGAAGTTCGAAATTGTCGAACGGTATACATACATCTCGATGATGTCCACCGGCTCATAGAGCACCGGGTTGCGGCCGACGAGGTTCCAGAAGAGACCGAAGTCGCCCTTCACGATGCCGCCGAGAGCGAACAGAAGAAGGATGACGATCGTCGGACGAAGAGACGGCAGGATGATGTAGCGGATCTTCTGCCAGCCGTTCGCTCCATCGACAAGCGAGGCCTCAATGATTTCCTGGTCAATGCCCATGATCGCGGCAAAGTAAACAACCGAGTTGTAACCGGTCTTCTGCCACAGGTGAACAAAGGTCAGGATGATCGGCCACGGGCCGGCGCCCGAGTACAGGTTCTTCGGCTCCGCGCCCATGGACTTGAGTACAGAATTCATGAAGCCGGTGTCCGGGTTCAGGATGTTGAATACGAGAACGCCGACAAGAACCTGCGAAATGAAGTACGGCAGGAACATCATCGTCTGAGAAACCTTACGGAAGGCCTTCGACTGGATTTCCTTCAGAAGAATTGCCGTAACAACTGCCACGAGGTTGTCGAGAACGATGAACACGACGTTGAACAGGATCGTATTTCTGGTCAGTGTCCAGAGCTTTCCGGACTGCGCCACGAACTCGAAGTTTGCCAGTCCGATAAATTTACTGCCGAAGATGCCCTTTCTGTAATTGTACTTAACGAACGCCACATAGATGCCGGGCAGCGGCATGTAGCTGAACGCAATAAAAAAGATGATCGCAGGCAGGCACATCAAAAGCAGTGTTCTTCCCTGGAAAAGCCGCTTGCCCAAACTGGCTTTGCGTCTCACCACAGAAGCATCGGTGATCTTTTTCCCAGCCATTTCTTTCCCCTTTCCTTTTCTCCTTCAGGCCGCATTTCCGTCAGTTTTCACAATACTGTCTCCGTCAGATAATGCAGATTGACGGACAACGATAGTCTGAAATCGATTTCATACGCACATCATAGTCGAAACAGGCGTACTTGTCAACCACTTTTTGAAATCGATTTCATAAAATTTCAAAAATAAAACCGGCAGACGTGGGAAACGATCCCAGGGTCTGCCGGTTCTTAGCTTTTCAGGGCTCATTTACTCCTCATAATACGAGACGCTTCCGTCTTCCTCAACGCAGTATTCGACAAAATCCGTCATCAGGTAGCCGCCGTAGATATCGTCGATGCAGAAGGCGTAATAGTAATCGCCCGGGTCCATGATGCCGTATTCCGGGGAGAACTCCCCGCTGACGGTATATTCGACGCCGACATACTCGCCCTCCTCCATGTCGTCGAGCGTGTAGGAGAAGTAGCGCGGAATCAGGACGTCGCCCGCCTGAATCTTCCGGATCTCACGAGCGGCCGCGCCGTAGTCCGTCATTCCGGGGTAGGCGCCCTCCACAAGAACTTTGCCATCCTCATAATACTGGCGCAGCCGGAGGTTCATCTCCTCTCCATTCAGATAGACCGGGCTCGAATACAGCACATAGTCCTCCGTCAGCTCGCTGATGTACAGCGCGAGGTTCTGACCGTCCGGAAGAGAAATCCAGTAGCCGTCGAAAAGATCACAGAAATATCCGCTGTCCCAGTCCGCATAGATATCGATCGTTTCACCGATCTCCAGGAAATCCTCGCCGTCCGGGGAAATCTGATACACGAGCGCGGTCACATCCGCGGCGTACATCATGCCCTGATCGTCCAGGATAAAGTAGTACGAGCCCTCGTCATCCAGCTGCGGTCCCTCTAAGAAGGTGATCAGTTCGCTGTCCTCGCTGCTTTCGCCGTCCAGCTCCGACCAGTAATCCGGGCTGCCCTCTCCGTAGTAGTCTTCGTCCCATTCGCCGAATAGCCAGGTCCACAGATCGTCATCCGAAAGCCATTCCTCATCGTCATATTCCTCGAGATCGCCGCCGCTGACACTGCCATAGGCCTGCCGGTCGACAAAGGAAAAATAGTAGGGACTGACACAGACGCCGCTGAATACCGAAAGCTCGGAGGAGCCGCCGATTTCCAGCGGATAGTACAGGGAAAGCCCCGAACAGCCCGCATGATCCGAGCCGCGCACCTGGTAAATCACACATTCCGAGAGAAGCGACTGCGCCTTTTTCGCGGAGGGCGCCTGCGCCTCGCAGGCCTTCAGAATTCCGCCCAGATCCACCATATTGGTGTAGCCGTCCAGCCGGTTGTTTCCGCCGAAATTCTCGGCGCTCCGGATGTTTCTGACCATCTGTGACAGCTTCTCCTGATCCTCGCCGGCGCTGTAGATTTCCTGGGAAAACTGATCGAACGCCGTCAGAAATTCCGGGATCTTCGAAAGATCTACAACAGAGAGCGTCGCGCTCGCCTCCTCTCCTTCCGAGACGGAGGAACGGTAGAAGCTCTCACAGATTTCCTTTCCGAGCGCAGGGCCGTCCGCCGTCAAATTGTCCGAAAGGAAGCTTCCGATCGCTTCATAATCCCAGCCGCTTCCAAGCTCCACCTCTTCCGAGCCGATCATATAGCGCGCATAGGGAGAAAGCACGCCCGCCGTCTCCACGGTGGCCATCAGACAGGCGTCGAAGCCGATCCATTCAAAGCGGTCCGTCATGTCCTGCGAGACCTCCGAAAGCGCCGTGCCGATCTCGCGAAGCGACAGCGAATCGTCGTCGAAAAGCTCATCAAAGCAGACGCCCGTGATGCTTCCGCCGCCGTGATTCCAGAAAATAATTCCCATCTTCTCCGCGGGATAATTCCGAATACCGAACTTCAGGAAATCCGAAAGCGTCGCCGAATCGCCCATATTCCGGATCTGTGACTCAGAGAGCTTTTCAATCTCCCCGTTCTCGATCAGAAAGCGCTCGTTCCGCTCCGAGGAAACCGTATTGTTGTACCAGTAGGCCGTTCCGCCCGTTTCGATGACAAAGCGAATCCCGGGCGTTTTCGAGCCGTTCAGCATTTCCTGAAGATCGAGCGTTCCGGCGCCGCCTTCGTAGTCATCGGAGGATTCCAGATCCGTTCCGCACAGATACACAAAAATCGTCCAGGTTCCGGGCTCACCCATCGGAATCTCCTCGCCGGACCCGACTGCAGGAAACGTTGACTCCGGCTCGGAAGAAGACGCACTCTCCCCGGTCGAAGAACCGCTCTCCTCCGGACCCTGTGTTTGTTCTTCCGTGCTTTCCGCGCGGCTTTCCGGAAGAGAAAATGCCGCCGAGGTTTCCGTCTCGCTGCTCTTTTCGTCGATCTTTTCCAGAATATCCGCCACTTTTCCGAAAGCGAGCGCCTGGGAGATCAGACATCCGCTCATGGAAACCGAAAGCGCGGCGGAAAGGATCAGCGCGGCGCAGATTTTAATCACTCTTTTTCTCATCGAAGCTCCAATATCTCTGTGTTTCTCTCTGAAAAGCAGAAACGCCCTGCGCGGTATCTGCAGGGCATTTCTGTTTCGATCAATTTTATTCCTCTACGCTGTAGTTCGGCGCTTCCTTCGTGATATGAATATCATGCGGATGGCTCTCCCGAAGACCTGCTGCGGAAATCTTGATAAACTGTCCGTTTTCCTTGAGGCTTTCGATATCGGGTGTTCCGCAGTATCCCATGCCGGAACGAAGTCCGCCGAGAAGCTGGAACACGGTATCCTCGAGAAGTCCGCGGTAAGCCACCCGGCCTTCAACGCCTTCCGGCACGAGCTTTTTCGCGCCTTCCTGGAAATAACGGTCCTTCGAGCCGGCTTCCATGGCTGCCATCGAGCCCATGCCGCGGTAGACCTTGTAGCGTCTGCCCTGGTACAGCTCGGTCGCGCCGGGCGCCTCGTCACAGCCCGCGAGCAGAGAACCCATCATGCAGACATTTGCGCCTGCAGCGATCGCCTTCACGATATCGCCGGAGAACTTGATGCCGCCGTCCGCGATGATCGGAATATTGTATTCCTTCGCCACTTCGTATGCGTCCATCACCGCCGTGATCTGCGGCACGCCGATACCGGCGACGACACGGGTCGTGCAGATACTGCCAGGGCCGATGCCGACCTTGACGCAGTCCGCGCCGGCCTCAATCAGATCGCGCGTCGCAGCGCCTGTCGCGACGTTGCCCGCGATGACCTGAAGGTCCGGATATGCTTCCTTGATCTTCCGAAGCGTTGTGAAAATATTTGCCGAATGGCCGTGTGCGGAGTCAATAACGACAACGTCCACACCGGCATCGACCAGGGCACTCACGCGCTCCAGCACATTTGCCGTGATGCCGACCGCAGCGCCGCACAGAAGTCTTCCGTGCTCGTCCTTCGCGGAATTCGGATACTTGATAGCCTTCTCAATGTCCTTGATCGTGATCAGGCCGCGCAGGTTGAAATCGTCATCCACGATCGGAAGCTTTTCGACGCGCGCGCGTCCGAGAATGGCCTTCGCCTCCTCCATGGTCGTTCCGACCTTGGCGGTCACAAGACCCTCAGAGGTCATGCATTCCTTGATCTTCTTGGAGAAATCCGTTTCGAACTTCAGATCGCGGTTTGTCAGGATACCGACGAGCTTTCTGCCCTCGGTGATCGGAACGCCGGAAATGCGGTACTTGGCCATCAGGTCATTCGCATCCGCAAGCGTGTGCTCCGCTGACAGATAGAAGGGATCGGTAATAACGCCGAATTCCGAGCGTTTGACCTTGTCGACTTCATCCGCCTGCTCTTCAATGCTCATGTTCTTATGAATAATGCCGATACCACCCTGTCTTGCCATCGCAATCGCCATACGATGCTCGGTAACAGTGTCCATACCGGCACTCATAAGAGGAATATTCAATGTAATCTTGTTGGTCAGTCTGGTGCGAAGCGAGACCATGTTCGGGGTGACGTTGCTGTACTGGGGAACCAGAAGAACGTCGTCAAAAGTAATTCCGTCTCCGATAATACGACCCATTTTCATCTCCTTTTCTTTTACTATATCAGATGATGTTTTTACGCTTCAGTGTGTCTGCTTTTTCTGCTATTTAGCTGGTATTATAGCAAAGCCGCAGGGGGAAGTCAACCTGAAAATAAGCCTCCTTCCCCTGCGTTTTTTATGGAATTTTACAACAATATCGTTCATCCTTTCGGGTAGAAACGCTGGTGACAATTGACGCATTCCATAAGCTGTGAACCACTGCTGTCATAGATCGGATTTCCATAATAATCCAGGACAGGAACCAGTGAACCATGGATGCCGGATCCCGGAATGTGGAAGTCGGAATATGGTCTCACATTATACATATCATCCGCCCAGGCACGGCATACAGAACATTCGACATGTCCTTCCACCCCGCCGCACGATGCGGTGGTTTTATTGATCCAGCCGCCGAATGAATGGGACGCCGGAATGATCAGCGAACTGTGCTGCCAATCAGGAATATAATTGACCCCTTTATCATCGCCGTACCATTTCCCGCACTTTGAACACTCATAATGCTGTACGATTCCATCGGTTGTGCAGGTGGGTTTGGCAGATTTTCCAACCAGATTATGGCCTGTCGGATAAACGACCACCAGTGACGGATCCTTAATCTCGACCTTTCCGTCCTTGTCAGAAAAATATCCTCCGCAGGACGTGCATTCCCAGTACTGAGAATTCCCGGCATAGTCACAGCCCGCCGGGGCTGCCGGATGCTCTACCAGGCTATGCGGTCCGTAATACTTCAGATCGGCCTCACTCTTGACTTCCTGTGTGCATCCCTCATCCAGGAATTCTTTCCCGCAGGTCTGACAGACATATTTTCCATAGGTTCCCTGCGTCATGCAAGTCAGCGGCATCGGTGTGTAGCCTTTCGAGAAGAGCACGTTGTGCCCTGTTGCCTTGGCCACCAGATCCGCCGGCTTTTCAATATACTTCGTCGCCGCAGCGTCTCTGAAGCACATTCCGCAGTCCGAGCAGCGCCAGTACTCGATATTGCCGTCTTTTGTGCAGCTTCCGGGAACCGCTGCGATATGCACAAGCTTATGTTCGTGTTCTTCCTTTTTGCTCTCTTCCTTGGAGGACTCCTTCGCGGAGCTTTCCTTTTTCCCGCTCTCTTCTTTCGAATCTTCTTTTTCGGAGCTTTCCTTCTTTTCGCCTCCGGCGCCGAACGATCCGTCGTCCTTGTCTTTTCCGGATGAGGACGCGGGTTTTGTTTCCTTCTTGCTTTCCTTATCAGCGCTTCCGCTTTCCTTTTCGTCCTTTTTCGTGCTTTCCTCGGTGCTCTCTTCACCGCTTGCGACTTCCGTCGTCGATTCCTCCGTGCTGACGGCCTCCGTCTGTTTCCCCGCCTGTTCTCTGAGCCGCTCAATGATTCCGGATATCCCAGGGCAGCCGGAACAGGAGCTCAGGATCAGTGCCATCGACAGCAGGAGCGCTGCCATTTTCAGTTTCTTTTGCTTCTTCATTTTTTCCTCCCCATAAACAGCCTGCAGAGGCAGAAACCAAAGCCGGAGTCTTCGAACGCAGTCGAAGGCTCCGGCTCATATCATCAGATCGTAGATCTTCCGCTCACAGTGGATCCCGCGGGCGGGTTATCGGTTCTCGGGCCGCGCCAGTTCGCGCGCGCCTTCTCAGGGTTCTCACGGATCTCGCGTGCCCGCTCCACATCCTCGGTCCAGTCGAGGTACTTGAAGGGCGCCGCAATCTCGCTCGTGTCAAGCCAGCCGAGGAAATCCTGCCACATTTCTTCGGACCACATGGCGTCGATCTCCGTCGCGGAGTACACGCCCTGTTTCAGCCGCTCAAAGCCGAAATCGTCGCGAAGGTGCGACTTCTCGGCGTTGTCCACAACCTTCTCCGCCATGTGTGCGGGGATGAAGCAGACGCCTTCATTGGAGTCGAATACGACATCGCCGGGCATACAG
>CAMOZF010000072.1 GCA_946630765.1 uncultured Lachnospiraceae bacterium
GCTGGATTCCAGAAGCACGGGAAATGTCAAAAAGCTTCGCCAGGTGATCCTTGAAGTGTGCCGGGAGAAGATCGAGCGCGACCGGAAAAAGGGCATCATGAACCGACCGGTGCGGGCGATGGTCGCGGGCATTCCGAATGTCGGAAAGTCCACCTTCATCAATTCCTTCGCGGGCCGGACCGCGGCGAAGACCGGCAATAAGCCGGGCGTCACGAGAGGAAACCAGTGGATCCGTCTTGATAAGAACGTCGAGCTTCTGGATACGCCGGGTATTCTCTGGCCAAAATTCGACGATGAGCGCGTGGGAACGGATCTTGCGCTGATCGGCTCCGTCAATGACGACATTGTGGATCGCGAGACGCTCGCCTACGAGTTCCTTCAGATGCTTCTATCGGACCACGCGGGCGTGATTTCCTCGCGGTATCTTGTGGAGGAGCCGGAGCAGCCGGATCACGATCAGGTGCTTCAGCTGATGAATGAGATCGCGCTTCAACGAAACTGCCTGAAAAAGGGCGGCGAGCCGGACCTTTCGAGGGTATCGCTTCTGATCCTCGATGATTTCAGGACAGGAAAACTTGGAAAACTAACACTGGAGGAACCCTGATTCATGGGCAGAAATAAAGAAGAGGAAGAAGAGAAGAATCTGAGCCCCGAGGAGCTTTCGAAGAAGCGCCTCCGGGATTTTCTCGAGATGGCCGTAGAACTGGTCATCGTCGTTGTGCTGGTGTTTCTGTTTATCCGTTTCGTTGCCTTCCGCTCCGTGGTGCGCGGCGATTCGATGAATGCGACGCTGCAGGACAGAAACAACCTGATCGTTGAACGCGTCAGCTATTATTTCCATCAGCCGAACCGTTTTGATATCGTGGTCTTTAGGTCCCCGATCAAAAATGACGCGAAGGAGCACTACATCAAGCGCGTGATCGGGCTGCCCGGGGAAACCCTGGAAATCCGCGAGGGCTACGTCTACATCAACGGAGAGCAGCTGACCTCGGACACCTACGGCCTCGATGTGATGTACAGTAATCCGCCGACGAATACCATACCGCTGAACTTCGGACCGGTGGAGATCGCGGAGGAGGAGTATTTCGTCCTCGGAGACAACCGAAACAATTCGAAGGACTCCCGGATGCTCGGACCGATCGCACAGCGGAACATCATGGGCCGCGTCTGGGTGCGCTTTTTCCCCTTTAATTCGATGCGCGCATTCCCTGCGGTGAAGGATTCGTAAGAGAAGGAGAGGAACCATGACGCAGAAAGAAATCGATCTTGTTCTTCAGAACACGCCGATGAATGAACTCCGCGCGGCGATCAACGCCTATGCTTCTGATCCGCGCACGGGGGTGCAGAAGCTTCTTCAGAAGCACGAAAAGCGTTATAACGCCTATATCGGCGAGCTGGAGCGCATCGACCGGATGATGCTCTATGAGCGCAAATATGAGGACTATCAGATCATCTGCGGCGTGGACGAGGCCGGAAGAGGACCACTTGCGGGACCTGTCGTTGCGGCCGCGGTCATTCTGCCGAAGGACCATCCGATCCTCTATGTGAATGACTCGAAGCAGCTTTCGCCGAAAAAACGGGAAGCGCTTTACGATGAGATTATGAAGGAGGCCGTGAGTTACAGCATCGGCATGCGCTCCGAGAAGGTCATCGATGAGGTGAATATCCTTCAGGCGACCTACCTTGCGATGAAGGATGCGGTCTCGCAGCTGTCGCCGGCGCCGAAGCTGACGCTGAATGACGCGGTCACGATCCCGGGCCTTTCGATCCGTCAGGTGCCGATCATTAAGGGCGACGCGAAGTCCTGTTCGATCGCGGCGGCCTCGATTCTCGCGAAGGTCACGAGGGACCGCCTGATGGTCGAATACGACAAACTCTACCCTGAATATGGATTTAAGGACCACAAGGGCTACGGGTCGCAGTCGCATATCGAGGCGCTTCGGAAATACGGACCCTGTGACATCCACAGAAGGACATTTATCAGAGGAATTCTCGGAGATGAATAAACGTGAAAAAGGAAGCCGTTACGAAGATCTTGCGGCTTCCTTTTATGAAAAGAAGGGCTGCAGGGTGCTGGAACGGAACTACCGAAGAAAGACCGGCGAGATCGATCTGATCGTCGAGGACGGCGGCGTGCTGGTCTTTTCGGAGGTCAAATACCGGAAAAAAGCCCGGACGGGTTTCCCGGAGGAGGCCGTGAATTTCGCAAAGCAGCAGCGGATCATGAAAACGGCGCAGTGGTATCTTCTGGAAAAGCAGCTTCCGGAGTCGACCGCCTGCCGCTTTGACGTGATCAGCATTCTCGACGACAGCATCACACAGATCGAAAACGCCTTCGGCGGATTCTGAAGAAGGAGGAAGGGCACGATGTCTGCATCTGAACGGGGCATTGTCATTCATAGAGATCCCGACGCCCGGGATCATCTGAATTTTCACGACGGCGATGTGCCGTACTTCAGCATTCCGGCCTTTGACCGGCTGGGGCTGAAAAACGGTTTTTCCACAAAGCTCGGGGGCGTGAGCACGGGGTATTTTGCGGAAATGAACCTCGGAATGCTCAAGGAACCCGAAGAAATCGGCCGGGAGAATTACCGGAGGATGCTGAAGACCCTGAATATGAGCGAAAAACGGCCCGTACTCAGCTGGCAGACCCATACGACGAATATCCGCCTGGTGACGGAGGAAGACGCCGGAAAAGGCCCTTTTAAGCCGCGTGACTACGTGGATACGGACGGACTGATCTGCGACATCCCGGACACGCCGCTCGTGACGCTGTTTGCCGACTGTGTGCCGCTGTATTTCTACGATCCCGTGAACCGGGCGATCGGCCTCTCCCATGCCGGCTGGCGCGGGACGCTTATGCGCATGGCGGAGAAAACCGTCCTGAAAATGCACGAGGCCTTTGACACCCGGCCGGATGAGGTGCTTGCGGCGATCGGCCCCTCGATCTGCGGAAAATGTTACGAGGTGGGAGAGGAGGTCGCGGAGCAGTTTATCGAGGGCTTCGGCAGCTATCAGTCCGAAAAGTTCCTTCAGCAGAAGGAAAACGGCAAATACCTTCTCGACCTTCGAAAGGCCAACGAGGCCGTGATGCTGCAGTGCGGGATCGACAGGAAGCATATTACCATCACGGATATCTGCACAAAATGCAATCCGGACTTACTGTATTCCCACCGCGTCATGGGCGAGCGGCGCGGCGTGATGGGCGCTTTTCTGAGTCTGTAATACAATCGAACATCTTTTCGATCTTTCGCTTGACAAACATCTGTTCGGGTGCTATAATGATGCCATACAGAACAAATGTTCAGGTGCTCGTTAGGGGCACTCAGGCGATAGAAAAGGAGATTGAGAAGATGAGCAGACGAGTATTTACTGTTTTCGGAATTTGCATTTCAGCGGCACTTGCTGCCCTTATTATCACGATCAGCACCGTCGGCGGTTCAGCGGACGTGACAGATACGGAAAAGCCGGCCGCTGTTTATCAGAGCATTCAGGTCCAGGGCGACGATACCCTCTGGAGCATCGCCGAGACCTATGCGCCTTCATATCATCTGGAGATCCGCGATTATATCAGAGAGATCAAGAAGATCAACAATCTGCAGTCCGACCGGATCAATGAAGGCATGCACCTGATTGTTGTGAGTTATGAATAACAATATGCATGGATTGTTGGAAATCTGTGAAGCTGTGAGGCGTAAAAAGCACCCCGACCGGTAGGAGGGGTGCTTTTTGAGTGATGTGGGTTCTAAAGAATAACTGCTTTAATAAACATGCATTTATTCGCAAAACTCAAGTTTAACGAAATGATGCGCTCGACTTTCAAAAAGTCTCGCACATCATATTCGTTAAACTTGGAGGGGCTGGCGGCTAACTGAGGTCCGGCCTCCATCTGTTTCGTTAGAGAACTTGAGAATGTCTCGGAATAATTTCTCTGTTATCTTTACAGTTATCCTGCAGTACGTTCAAGTTCCTTCAGTTTTTCTCCGTCCCACAGAATGATATTGAAAGCCTCTGAGAGTTTTTTCGCGCCTGTCGTGTATTCTGCGTTTGTGATGACGATTCCTACCATGCAGTGATAGAAATCGCGTCCTGCGTAGATCTCCTGGACGGCTTTTGTACCGACCGGATGATTGTAGCATTTGCATTGAAACGCATAGCTGACGCCGTCTTTTTCCGCAAAGATATCCACACCGAAATCTGCGGTTTTCGGCGTCAGTTCAACCTCTGTATATCCATTGTCCTGTAATAGCTGCGCACAGTATTCCTCGAATTCCGTGCCGTCCATTTCGTCAAAGCTTTCCTCAATTTCAGTCTGTTTCCTTTTCCGGATCGTGATCCCGAGGATCAATACCACCAGAAACACGAGAAAAAGCATCACCGCGATCAGGATCAGCAGCGACAAATTCTGGTTGATGTATTCGTTAAACTCATTTATCATTTTCATAACGATCTATCCTCTGAAGTTCTGTCATCCCGAGCACCCTGACACTTTCTGTCATCCCGAGCGAACTTTCCCATATTGTCATCCCGAGCAATGGCAGGGAGCCGAGGGATCCCATCACTTATCATAACACACTCTTCCCTTTTTGCAAGCTTTGTGCTATAATTAAACCAGTTTTACGAATAGTTGAGGTTTCCCGGGCATGAAGGATCAGCTTCTGTTGAAATATCTGCGAAAATGTATCGATACCTATGATCTGATTGACGATGAGGACCGGATTGCGGTCGGTATTTCCGGCGGCAAGGATTCGATGGCGCTTGTCACGGGGCTTGCGCTCCTCCGCCGCTTCTATCCGAAGCGTTTTGAACTGGTAGGTATAACGGTCGATCCCGGGTTTTCCTCTGATTTTTCCGCGATTTCCGATTATCTGCAGTCGCTCGGGATTCCCTACGTGATCGAGAAAACAGATATTGCGGAAATTGTTTTCGGGCGTAAAAAGGAGCCGCACCCCTGCTCTCTTTGTGCAAATATGCGGCGCGCCGCGCTCACAGCGGCCGCAGAACGCGAAAATTGCGGCAAATTAGCGCTTGGACACCACAGGGACGACTATTTGTCCACCCTGATGCTTTCGACGGTCTATGAGGGCCGTTTTTACACTTTTGCGCCAAAGACTTTATACGAAGACCGGAACATTCAGATTATCCGGCCGCTTCTCTATGTTTCCGAGGGCGCGCTTCAGAATTATGTCAGTGAACGCGGGATTCCGCTCGTGAAGAATCCCTGCCCGGCGGACAAGCATACGAGGCGTGCGGAAATGAGCGAGCTGCTTTCAGAGCTTCGGAAGCGCTATCCGGGGCTTTCGGACCGGCTGCTTCATGCGGTCGAGACCTCCGATATTCCGGACTGGAAGAATCTGAGAAAAGAATAACACCTGGAAAGGAAGGTTCAGAAACATGCCTGAACAGACCAGTTATCACAGACAGGAAGACCTGAACAATACAAAAAAGCTCCGCGAAATGACGGCGGATCTGCCGCCTTATGTGCGGGATTTTTTCCGCGGCATTGAGTCGCAGACCAGCTCACGCACGCGGATTGCCTATGCCTACGATCTGCGGATCTTTTTCAACTATCTGCATGAGAATAACAGTGAATTCGGCAAGAAGGCGCTGAAGGAGATTTCGCTTTCCGATCTGGAGCAGCTGCGGCCGATCGATATCGAGGAATATCTGGACTATGTCAAGATCTATTCCAGCAAGAACGGCCAGGAAAACTCCAACGGCGTCACGGCGATCAAAAGGAAGCTTGCGTCGCTCAGAAGCTTCTACAAATATTTCTATATGCGGGAATTCATCACCTATAACCCGGTGGAGCTTGTCGCGATGCCGAAGCTGCACGAGAAAAATATCGTACGTCTTGATGCGGATGAGGTGGCGGAGCTTCTGGACCATGTGGAGTCCGGGCAGCAGCTCACGAAAAAGCAGCAGGATTTCCATGAAAAGACCAAGGTGCGGGATCTCGCGATCATGACGCTGCTTCTGGGAACCGGCATCCGTGTGTCGGAATGCGTTGGGCTCAATCTGAACGATGTGGATTTCAAGAATTCCGGGATTTCCATCTACAGAAAGGGCGGAAAAGAATCGGTTGTGTATTTCGGGGACGAGGTGGAGGAAGCGCTCCTCTCCTATCTGGAGGAACGAAAGAGCGTCATTCCCTGTGACGGACATGAAAATGCGCTCTTCCTGTCTTCACAGAAAAAGCGCATCAATGTACGTACGGTCGAAAACCTTGTCAAAAAGTACACAAGAACTGTTACAACCAGTAAAAATATCACGCCGCACAAATTACGGAGCACCTACGGCACCAGCCTGTACCGGGAAACCGGCGACATTTACCTCGTCGCAGATGTCCTTGGTCACTCGGATGTCAATACCACGCGGAAGCACTACGCAGCGC
Organism: uncultured Lachnospiraceae bacterium; assembly: GCA_946630765.1. Next base: position 6,395 of record CAMOZF010000072.1, read on the forward strand.
TCGAGGATGAAAAACGGCGGAGTGCGCGGGACAAGGTGCATTTACGAAGAGACGATTAATGAATCTCGTGCAGATTATCAAGAAGCGTTGCCATACGGCTGACGCTGATCTCTGAAGAATCTCCGGAAGCATCCAGTACCGCAACCGTCAGGCAGGAGCCGAAAAGCTCTCCGAGTACGCGGGTGTATTTGCCGAATTCACCGAGGCCGAGAACCGCGATCGGGAAATCCAGCTCTTCGGCAAGATCATGGGTTGTCAGGAGCAGGCGGTAGGCGTCGCGGCGTCTCTGCGGAACGACCGTCAGGCGCGCGATGTCAACGCCGAGCTTCTGCATATAGCGGACGCGGTATTCCATCTCTCCGATGCTCAGAGAAAAACCGGTTGTGTGATTGGAACCGATCATGAAGACATTTTTCTCGCGGGCATAGCTGATCATTTCCATCGCCATGTATTCGGAGACGCAGCATTCGATATCGACAAGGTCGATCAGCCGGCTGTCGATCGCCATTTTCAGGACGTGCATGTATTCGCTGTCTTTGAAGGGAATACTGCCGCCCTCTTCTTTTGTACGGAAGGTGAAAAGAAATGCCTTGCTTCCGATATTCATCCGGATTGTTTTCAGCATGCGGATGAGCGCATAGTCATTCTGCCAGTCTGCGAAGCAGTCGGCGCGCCATTCGATGATTTCCGCCGGAGAAAGCCGGGCCTTGTGCGCCTGTTCGATAATCGTCTGTTCATCTGATCCCTTGACAGTCACACAGATCTTCGGTTTCCCTTCTCCGATCACAATGTCTCTGATTGTTACCATCTGGTATTTGGCAGCGGCGGGGAAATGTCCCTGCCCCTTTTCCTGCGACCTCCTTTACTTAAATCGTACTTACAGCTTCTCCTGAAGCTTCTCCCGGATCGCGTCAAGGAAGGGATTCATCTTCAGGATCGTGATATCCGACAGGGTGGACATGGCCGCGAGATCCTTGGTCATGACGCCGCCTTCGACAAGCTCGAGAACAGACGCTTCGAGTTTGTCGGCAAAGCTTGAGAGCTCCGGAATATTGTCGAGCTCGCCGCGCTTCCTGAGCGCACCCGACCACGCGAAAATCGTCGCGATCGGATTGGTGCCCGGCTCCACGCCCTCAAGATACTGGTAATAGTGCCGCTGCACGGTACCGTGCGCAGCCTCGTACTCGTAACAGCCCTCCGGCGAAACCAGCACGCTCGTCATCATCGAAAGCGACCCGAAGGCTGTCGCGACCATATCGCTCATCACGTCTCCGTCGTAATTCTTGCAGGCCCAGATAAAGCCGCCTTCCGAACGGATTACGCGCGCAACAGCGTCGTCAATCAGCGTATACATATAGCTGATTCCGAGCTCTTCGAACTTCTCTTTATATTCTTTCTCGTAAATCTCCTGGAAAATATCCTTGAAATGGTGATCGTAGGTCTTGCTGATCGTGTCTTTGGCGCCGAACCACAGATCCTGCTTTGTATCTACGGCAAAGCCGAAGCAGGCGCGCGCAAAGCTTTCGATCGACGCGTCGGTATTGTGCATGCCCTGCATGATGCCGGCGCCCTTAAACTCATGAACGGTCGCCTTCTTCACCTCGCCGTCCTCGGCGGTGAATAC
>CAMOZF010000073.1 GCA_946630765.1 uncultured Lachnospiraceae bacterium
CCCTGACCGCCGGCGGGGATCAGGATGGCCTCCCGGCCGGTGGCTTTCCGCTGCTCCCGCCAGAAGGCGACGGCACGGTCCACACGCCCTTTCAGCAGCGGGGGCAGGGAGCCGTCCGGGCGGAACCAGCAGCCCAGGATGACGATGCAGTCTTTGTCCGCCTCCGGCCTGCGGTGCGCCGCGCGCACGCCGCAGATGACGGAGCCGGCCAGCATGCATTCAAAATACACAAACACGGTGGCGTACACGTTCTCCGCCGTGCTGGTCAGCCGCCATTCCCACTCGGAGCCTGCAAAGGGGCGCCAGAACAGATACAGGCCCAGCGCCTCCCCGCCAATGAGCAGCAGGGAGATCAGGAGCCCCAGCACATTCTGCAGCTTCAGGCGCGCGTGGCGCAGCAGCACGATGTTGCTGACGCACATGGCCAGCGCGAAAAGAACCACCAGCGGCGCCACAACAAAGATCAGGAGGAATATGATATAGGGAATTCCCAGTGTTTTTCTAGAAAATCTCATGCTGCCTCCTTACTTTTTCACAGAGAAACGCATCCTGTCCACAGGGATGATCAGACCGACCCGGTCGCCCATGTTCCACAGGTATTCATCGTCCACGATGAAGTCCTGTCCGAGGTCGGTATTCAGCACGTAGCTGTAGTGGTCGCCCTTGTAGATCAGGTTGCTGATCGTTCCCTCAATCAGTACCTTTTCATCGTCCACATCGTCGGTCATCTGAATATCCTGCGGCTCGATCGCGGCAAAGATATGAATCTTCTCGGGATCGATCAGCTCGCCGTTCGCATCCAGAAGCTGACTGTCGTCATTTCTTCTGCTGCCCTTGATGATCTGCGTGAGACTCGTATGAAGCTCCTGTCCGTTGAACTCCAGACGGTGATTTCTGTTCATATCCACCGGGAAGACATTCGTGTGATCCTCGGCGATCATGATGTGGATGCCGTCCGGATCGACATGCATGCCGACAGTGTCGCCGACCTTGGCGGAGCGGGTGCTCTGGATCACAACCTCATAACGCCCGGACTGCACGGTAATTTCATAGTGAATGCCCTTGAAGATCACGGAAATGACCTTGCCGCGGATCTGGCCCTCCGAGGGCGCTGTAATCTCGATATCCTCGGGCCGGACGACCGCGGTGATCTGCGTGCCTTCCGGAACGTCATCCACACAGATGAATTCTCCGCCCGCAAAACGCGCCTGCAGCTTCCCGGTCATGATGCCGTTGAAAATATTGCTCTCGCCGATAAAGTCCGCGACAAAGGCATTCTGCGGCTCATTGTAGATATCCTCGGGGGTTCCGATCTGCTGGATCTTGCCTTCGGACATGACGACAATCTTGTCGGACATCGTAAGCGCTTCTTCCTGATCGTGCGTTACATAGATGAAGGTGATGCCCAGCTCGTCATGCATGGCCTTCAGTTCGATCTGCATTTCCTTTCGCATCTTCAGATCGAGCGCCCCCAGCGGCTCGTCAAGAAGCAGGATCTCCGGCTCATTCACAAGGGCGCGCGCGATCGCGACACGCTGCTGCTGTCCGCCGGAAAGCGTTGTCACAGAGCGCTTCTCGAAGCCCTCCAGATCCACCAGCTCCAGGACCTTCTTGACCTTTCTTCTGATCTCGTCCTTCGGGGTCTTTTTCTGCTTCAGACCGAAGGCGATGTTGTCATAGATATTCATATGCGGAAACAGCGCATAACGCTGAAAAACCGTATTGATCGGCCGTTCATTCGGCGGGAGCTTGCTGATGTCCCTGCCGTTCAGAAGGATGTCGCCCTCCGTCGGCATGTCGAAGCCCGCAATCATCCGAAGCGTTGTCGTTTTTCCGCAGCCTGAAGGGCCAAGGAAGGTTACAAACTCGCCTCTTTTCACTTCGAGATTGAAGTCCGATACCGCCTTGAAGCCATCTTCGAAGGTTCTGCCGATGTGCTTGAGTTCAATAATGTTGTCGCTGTTTCCCATGTTCTTACCCTTTTCTCTTTATAGTTTGCGTCTGATTGTAAAGTTTCGATCCCGGGACCGGCTCCGCCTTCTGCTTCCTTTTGTCAGAAGCTCGGCGGTGTGCTGACCCAGAGGATTTTCGCCGGCCGGTTTGCCGGGTTCTCGATGCGGTGCGGCTTGTCCGCCTCATAATAGAAGCTTTCGCCGGTGCGCACATCAAAACGGTTATCCTCGCGGTACAGGGCGATCCTGCCGCTTAATACATAGCCGAATTCCTCGCCGTTATGCGGCTCATCCAGGGGGAGCTTTCCGTGCGGCACGATCGTCACGATCACCGGCTCCATCTGGTTGCTCTGCGCGGAAGGGACGATCCATTCGGTCCGGTTGCCCTCTTCGTCCAGCTTTTCGAAAAAGTCCTTTTCCTTGAAAACGATCTTTTCCTGATCCGCCTCGTGGAAGAAAATGGAAGGCGTCGTCCCGAGGCACTCGATCAGATCAAAAAGCGTCACCAGAGACGGCGTCACCTGCCCGCGCTCCAGCTGTGAGATAAAGCCCTTGGTCAGCTCCGCCCGGTCCGCCAGCTCCTGCTGCGTCAGGCCGTTCTGCTTCCGAAGATCCCGGATCTTCCGTCCGATATCGATAATCACTGTTTCCGCATCCATCGTTTTCCCCTACCCTGTTCAGGTGTCTTTTATTCTAAACTAAAAATTCATTTTTACTAAACTTTTGATGCCGAATTTATTTTTATCATTCTCAAAAAGAAAAGTCAAGCAGATTTTTTATCCGCGCCTGCGAATCGTGACTATGAATAAAAAACACGGGGAAAGCGGGGCTTTCCTCGTGTTTTTTATGAACTGCTAATACGGTTATTACGATGTTATTTTCCTTCCATCCAGCGGCAGCTTTCAAGAAGCTCAATGATCGGCAGATGCTGCGGGCAGACCGACTCGCACTGGCCGCAGCCGATGCAGTCGGAGGCTTTCCCCTTGTCCTGCGTCACAATCGTGTACTCGCGGAGCGTCCGGAATTCCGGGCTTCCCTTCTTGCGGTTTTCAACCGTGAAGATCTCCGGGATCGGAATGCTCATCGGACAGCCCTTCGTGCAGTAATGACACGCGGTACAGGGGATCGACTGGTCGCGGTCAAAGGCTGCCTGCGCCGCTTTGATCACATCCATTTCATGCGCCGACAGCGGCTGGAAGTTCTTCATATAGCTCAGGTTGTCTTCCATCTGCTGAAGCGTGCTCATGCCGCTTAATACAACCAGGATGTTCTCCAGGCCTGCGCAGAAACGAACTGCCCAGCTCGAATACGAAAGGCCGTTGTTCTCCTTGTCGAAAATCGCCTTCACTTCGTCGATTGGGTCCGCAAGAATGCCGCCCTTGATCGGCTCCATGACCGTCACGGGAATGCCGTGCGCCTTGCAGATCTCCCAGTTTCTACGGGCATTCACGCCGGGGTTGTCCCAGTCCGCATAGTTCAGCTGCAGCTGCACGAACTCGACGTCCGGATGCTTCTCAAGAAGCTCCTCAAGAAGCTCAGGATCCGCGTGGAAGGAGAAGCCGTAATGCCTGATCAGGCCCTCGGCCTTCAGTTCCTTCACATAATCCCAGAGGTGATACTTCTCGTAAAGTTCGACGTTGCTGCGCTGCAGGGCATGCAGCAGATAGAAATCGAAATACTGCGCCCCGGTTCTTTCGAGACTGATCTTAAACTCCGACTTCGCACTCTCCTCGTCATGCGCGAACATTGCCGCATTCAGCTTCGTCGCAAGGGTGTAGCTGTCTCTCGGGTAACGCTCGACAAGCGCCTTTCTCGTCGCTTCCTCAGAGCCCTCGTAGACAAAGGCCGTATCAAAATAGGTGCCGCCGGCTTCGATGAAGCGGTCCACCATCTGGGACACCTGGGGCACGTCGATCGTGCCGTCCGAAAGTCTCGGAAGCCGCATCAGGCCGAAGCCGAGCTTGAAAATATTCTTGTCCAATAATTCCGCCATGTTTTCCTCCCTCTCATAAAGTACAGAACACGTACACATTATTTGTAGTCAGTATAAAGCATCGCGGACAGAAATGCAAGCGTCTTGCAAAGAAAGCGCGTCATTCCTTTCAGGCATTCTGATGATTGACGCCTTCCTGCTGCAGGTTCTGTTCGGGCGCTTCGGGAAGATTCACATGTCCGTAATCAGAAAGATTCACATAGTCCCGGTCGCCCGGCTGCGTCTCACGGACCTGGTTGAAGCGGTCGGTGAGCATTTCCGCACGGGCCTTTGCGACTGCGTCGCCGGAGGCTGCGGCAACGGCAAGCGCATCCGTTCTCTCCCGCAGCGCATCCGCCTTCTCGGGATTTTGAAATGAAGCCGTTTATCTGAAAAGATGGGTACGAATCTTCAGAAGCGACGGTTCCTTTCCAAAGTGGATATGCTCCTCGTCACCGTTCAGCAGGCGGTGCATCACCCACTTGCCGTTTATGAACTCGCCTTCTTCAATCGATAGGAACTCGATGAAGGGATCTTCCGGATTCAAAGACGCAAACTCCGGAAGGCAGCCATAGCCCAGCAGATAGAATTCATCTTCGGCGGTCTTCGCTGCAAGCAGCGCGCCGGCGCCCGTCATGCTCATCTCACCGAATCCGAAAGCCGCACTGATCGAAACATTTCCGAAAGTCATTGTCCGTTCATTTTCCTTCTCCTCGATCAGCGCATTCAGATCTTCTGTTCCGTAAAGAGAAGTCAGTACCGGCATCAGTCCCTGAAGAAGCTCGTTCGTCCGTGCGTAAACATCGAAAAGAAGCGGATTTCTGAGCGCGGGATCGCTCGTATCCATGCCGACCATCGCGCCAAGCGAGGTGTCCGCGAGATTGCCGATGTCTTCAATGCCAAAAGGCGCGAAGCAGAGCGCATGATGATGTCCGATCGCGTACATCAGACGCGAGGTTGCCCTGAACTGCAGCGCGATTTCCGGAATGAATAAGGGATTGTCCTGCTTCGTATACTTCTCACAGGTATCAATATACTGCGGAATGTAGATATCCGGCGCCAACCAGTCCAGATCGGGCGCGACAGTCTGATACACTTCCATGACACGGTAGACAGGGCCGCCGGACGGATATTCGCCGGGCTTTCCGCCCTGGACCAGCCAGCAGTTCGCATACATCGGAATCGGGTATTCCGCCTTGCCTGCCGCCGCTACCGCCTCGATATGCTTCGCCGTATAATAAGCCATCAGCATTTCGTCTGCCGCATCACCGAAGACCTCTGCCCAGGTACCGCTCTGGCACTTCTCAAGCGCTGCCTTTACGTCCTCCACAAGACCGTCTTTTCTTGCAAGAAGACCCTCGATCAGTTCCTTCGGAACCTGCGAATTGAAGGCCGCATCCGCGAGATCGCTGTGGTCACGGGATGCGCCGAGAAGACCGGTTTCATTTTCAACCTGGATCAGCACCACGGTGTGATCGGTATCCACTTCCCTGAGGTGCGCGCAGAGCTTTGCAAATGCCCGTGCATCCATCCTGGTCGTTTCTTCACAGAACGCCGACAGGGTTGTATAGCGCATTTTGAAAAGCTTGAACGGAACTTCATTGTAGGATTTTCCCTTTACAACCTCTGCTCTACGGAAACGGTCGAGATCTGTTTTGACCCAGTCCGGCGCATAGGAGCAGGCCGCATTCTTCCAGGTGCCGAACCAGAGAATGCCAAACTTCATGCCGTGGGCCTTTGCCTGTTCAATCAGCCCGTCGACAAGTTCAAAATGGAACTCGCCCTCCGAAGGCTCCACCTGCTGCCAGGTCACAGGGAAAAGCAGGCTGTTCAGATGCAGCGCCTGCATCTTGTCCCAGATCGGCGCCATGTATTCGAGTGTGGAAGAACTCGAGTTATGCAGCTCGCCGGACAGAAGGTAGAAGGGCTTGTCATCCACCACAAGGATTTTCTGGCCGTTTTTAATCTCAACTCTTGGTAAACTCATTCGTAAAACCTCCGTTATTCAACAATTATAAAGTATATTTGCTGCTTCTTTTGCCGCAGTCTTTCAGTTATCTATAATAATATCAGAATCTGCCTGAAAACACAAGAAAAACCACGTTGAGGACCCGTTTTCCCGATCAAAGATATTTCCCGGTTTCGCTCTCCGCACAGCCTTTCAGTTTCTCCGGCGTTCCTGAAAAAACAATCCTGCCGCCCAGATCACCGCCGCCCGGTCCCATATCGATGATATAGTCGGCGCTTCTTATGACGTCGAGGTCGTGTTCGATCACAACAACCGTCGCCCCGTTTTCGATCAGGGTACGGAACACGGAAAGAAGCGTCCTCACGTCCAGCGGGTGGAGGCCGATCGTCGGCTCGTCAAAGACAAAGACCGAATCCTGCTGCAGCCGCCCCATCTCGCTTGCAAGCTTCAGCCGCTGCGCTTCGCCGCCGGAGAGACTGGGCGTCTCTTCACCGAGTGTCAGATATCCGAGCCCGAGGCGCTCAAGAACCGCGAGCCGCGGATAAACCGTCTTCATGTCGCGGCAGAACACCGCTGCCGAATGCACGTCCATCGCCATCAGCTGCGGAAGAGACAGCGCCACCCCCAGCTTGTTTCTGATCCGGACCTTGTAGGCATCTTTTGCGTAGCGGGATCCCCGGCACTCCGGACAGGGGATGTCCACGTCCGGCAGGAACTGCACGTCGAGGCTGATCGAGCCGGTCCCGTCGCAGACCGGACACCTGAGATTTCCGGTATTGTAGGAAAAATCGCCGGCTTTCCAGCCTTTGGCCTTCGCGTCCTGGAAACGCGCGAAGATTTTCCTCAGTTCATCGTGGACATTGGCATAGGTCGCGACCGTCGAACGGACATTGATGCCGATCGGCGTCGCGTCGATCAGCTTCACATGCCCGATCCCGGGTGCGTCAATGGAGATCACATGCTCAGGGCGCTTTTTCCCCTGTGTCAGCGCCTCAAGCGCGGGCACCAGACTCTCGAGGACCGTCGTGGTCTTGCCGGAGCCGGAGACGCCGGTCACTGCGATCAGCCTGCCCTTCGGCATGCTTAGCCGGAGCGGTTTTACCGTGTGGATCGCGGCGGTTTCAAGCGTGATACTGCCCATATCAAAAAGCTGTTCTTCCGGAATCTCCGCGCTTTCGGACGCGCTTTCCTTTTCTCCGAGAAAGGCGCCGATCCGGGATGCAGGGTTCTCCGAGATCTCCGAAACGCTTCCTTCCGCGATCACCGTTCCGCCGTCGGATCCGGCCCCCGGTCCCATCTCAATGATCCAGTCGGACTCCCTGAGAATCTGGGTATCGTGATCGACCAGAAGCACCGAATTTCCGTCCGACACAAGGTCGTGCATGACATCCGTCAGCCCCTTGATATTCATGGGATGCAGACCGATCGACGGCTCATCAAGGACATAGAGGACGCCGGTTGTACGGTTTCTCACGGCGCGCGCAAGTTGCATCCGCTGCCGCTCGCCGGTCGAGAGTGTCGCGGAGCTTCGGTCCAGCGCGAGATACGAAAGCCCGAGATCCATGAGCCGCCTTGCGGGTGTTTCGAAAGACTCGCAGATATTTTCCGCCATCCTGCGCATCGGCGCCGGCAGAGAGTCCGGAACCTTCTTCACCCACGAAAGGACTTCCGACAGGGTCATTTTGCAGACTTCATCGAGGCCGATTCCAAGAAGCTTCGGCGCGCGGGCAGCCTCCGAAAGCCTCGTTCCCTGACAGTCCGGACAGATATCCTCCCGAAGGAACTTCTCCACACGCTTCATGCCCTTCTCGTCCTTCACCTTCGCAAGCGCGTTCAGCACCGTCGCCGTCGCGCTGTAATAGGTGAAATCCATCTCGCCGGCGCTCATGGTATCCGTCTTCTTCGCCTTGTAGAAGATATGCTTTTTCTCCATCGGGCCGTCATAGACGGTCTCCTTTTCCTTCTCCGTCAGATCCCGAAAGGGCACGTCCGTCCGGACGCCCATCGCGCGGCAGACGTCGGTCATCAGCGACCACATCAGACTGTTCCAGGGCGCAACCGCGCCTTCGTCGATCGAAAGCGATTC
>CAMOZF010000074.1 GCA_946630765.1 uncultured Lachnospiraceae bacterium
CTCTCTGACCGGTCTTCCGATCGGCGGCGGCAAGGGCGGATCAGATTTCGATCCCAAGGGTAAATCAGACCGTGAAGTCATGGCATTCTGCCAGAGCTTTATGACGGAGCTTTACAAATACATCGGTGCCGATGAGGACGTTCCGGCCGGCGATATCGGCGTCGGCGCCCGTGAGATCGGTTATCTCTACGGCCAGTACAAGCGCATCACCGGCCTGTACGAAGGCGTTCTGACCGGCAAGGGCCTGACCTACGGCGGTTCTCTCGTTCGTACACAGGCAACCGGCTACGGCCTGGTTTACATCGTCAACGAAATGCTCAAGGATCAGAACACCAGCTTCGAAGGCAAGACCGTCGTCGTTACCGGTTCCGGCAATGTCGCGATCTATGCAGTCGAAAAAGCAACCCAGCTCGGCGCCAGGGTTGTCGCGATGTGCGATTCCAACGGCTACATCTATGACGAGAACGGCATCAATCTCGACGCTGTCAAGGAAATCAAGGAAGTCAAGCGCGGACGTATCAAGGAGTATATTGATTATGTTCCGACCGCGAAGTACACCGAAGGCAAGGGCATCTGGAATATCAAGTGTGATATCTATCTCCCCTGCGCTACGCAGAATGAGCTTGATCTTGACGCAGCGAAGACCCTTGTTGCAAACGGATGCTTCCTCGTAGCGGAAGGCGCGAACATGCCTACAACCCGTGAAGCAACCGAATATCTCAAGGCCAACAACGTGCTGTTCATGCCCGGCAAGGCTGCGAACGCCGGCGGTGTTGCAACCTCTGCGCTTGAAATGTCCCAGAACTCTCAGCGTCTTTCCTGGACCGCTGAAGAAGTTGATCAGAAGCTTCATCAGATCATGGTTGACATTTACACGAAGGTTCGTGAAGCAGCTGAGCGCTATGATATGGCCGGTGACTTCGTTGCAGGCGCCAATATCGCAGGCTTCGAGAAGGTTGCCGACGCCATGATCGCTCAGGGTATTGCGCTGTAAGCCGAACAGTCTTTCAAGTCAGGCAAACATACGAAAGAAGGCCTTCCCTCTCCCGGGAAGGCCTTTTAAGGCATAAAGGCATAAAAAGACCCCCGTCCTTTCGGACGGGGGCTTTTTATCTCGATTGAGTAAAACTCGATTCAGAGATTAGTGGTTGGCATCATACCAAGCCTTGTACTGGCTCTGAGCCTCAGCAAGAACGTCAGCGTAACCAGCTTCGTCAAGGGCTGCAAGATAAGCGTCGATGATTTCATCAACATCTTCCATGCCTTCAACTTCAAGAGCACCAAGCTCAAGCGGCTCACCATAAGTCTTGTTCAGGTTCTGGCAGGCATTCCACTTGTCTTCTACCGGAGTAGCGTCGAAACGGAAACCAGCTGCAATAGAAGTCTTAGCAGAGTTGTTCTTCTCCTCGTAAGACTGAACCTTATCTTCGGGTTCGCCCTCTGCAAGGGTAAGCGGAACTACAGAAGTAGATTCCCAAGCAGAGTGGTTGTAAGCACTCTCCGGGTTAGCTTTTACATAACCATTTTCGATGGTGTAGTCTTCGCCTTCGATACCGTAGGTATAAAGGTCAGCAAGAGGAGTATCGGTGTACAGATCGCCCAGGAACGCTACACAAGCCTTAGCCTGTTCTTCAGTACAGTTAGCAGTAACTGTGAAGCAGGAACCAAGAGTTGTATCAGAATGTGTCCAAAGGTCGGTAATGCCCTCGATCAGGTACTCTTCCTGTTCATCACGAGTCTCAGAGTTCTTCAGAGAATCGCCAGGAACGTTGGTCCAGAACTGAAGGCCCCAATCCTGAGTCTTGGCAACACCAGCCGGAACTGCGTTAGCAATAGAATCCTCGTTGATGTAGCCTTTTTCAGACCAGTCACGCATCAGCTTACACCACTTGCGGAAGCCTTCTGTATCAACAGCGTTAACAACTTCGTTCTTCTCACGATCTACTGCAAGAAGAGAGGTGTTGCCGCCGAAGAAATCGTAATCGTCAAGAGCGACACGATAGAAGAACTGGCAGGAAAGGTAAGGATAAGCGATACCATTGTCTACGCACTCCTGAAGGTAGGTATCGAATGCTGCCATTCTGTCATACCAGTTGTCCTTTTCCTTGACTTCCGGGAATTCCGGATCATGGCCAACCTGCTCAACAACGAGCTTCGGAACCTTCATGTCGTAGCCTTCGTAGGTCTCCTTGTAAACAGGAATAAACAGGACCTTACCGTCGAACTTGGAAGCTTCCCAAACGCCTTCAGGCATAGAATCCCAAAGCTTTGTTCCGGGAAGAAGGTCGGTAACATCGTAAGCTGCGTTAGCCTTCCAAAGGTCTTTACAGCCGATACCGCCGCCCCACCAGTGTGCGTTCCAGAGAAGGTTGATCTCATTGTTGGCAAGTGCCAGAGTAACCTTGTCGGAATATTCACTGTTGTGAATCTCGTGGATCTCGATCTCGATATTTTCGCCAAGCTCGTCCAGTCTTGCGTTCATCGCATCCTGAACCTTCTTGACCTGCGAGTCAGAAACAGCGTTTCTGTTGTACAGACAACGATAGATAACGATCTTTGTCTTGTCGCCAGATGCTGCCGGCTCTGTTGCTTCGGTATCATCAGCCGGAGCTGCAGTTGTGTCGTCAGCTGCTTCAGTGGTATCCTCAGCCGGAGCTGCAGTTGTATCATTGCCAGCGGGCTTCGTACAAGCTACAAGGCTGAATACCATTGCTGCTGCAAGTAATGCAGCGAGAATTTTCTTCACCATTGCGAAAATTCCTCCTTTTAAATTTTTATATTATCACCCACATATCGGAGTGAAATATATTTTTTCAATGTGCAGTATGTTTACAGAAAATTTACATATCGTTCATAATCCGCAACACTGATACTATACACTATTCACAACAAAATGTCAATAATAATATTTAAAAAATTGTAGTTCATAGTGTTTTTTCACAAAAGCTTCACATCAGCCCTTAACGGAACCGACGGTAAGACCTTTGATGAAGTACTTCTGGAAGAACGGATATACAACAAGGATCGGCCCTACAACGACCAGCACGGTTGCCATCGTTACAGAGTTGCCGGGGAGCTTGCCGCCCATCGTTGCAAGAACTTCCGGCGGGATATCCTTACTGTTCAGAAGCATGGCAATGGATTTCTGAATCTTAACCAGCAGGAGCTGCAGCGGCTGCTTGCTCGCGGAATCGATGTAGATCAATGCGTTCTGCCATTCATTCCAGTAACCGGTTGCCATCATGAAGCCGACTGCTGCCAGAGACGGTTTCATCAGCGGCAGTGTGATCTGGAAGAAGGTACGGTAGTCTCCTGCTCCGTCGATCTTCGCTGCTTCATTCAGTTCGTTCGGGATACTGTTCGCAATATAGGTTCTGAGGATGATGATATTCATCGTGCTGACCGACATCGGAAGGATCAGAAGAAGAAGGCTGTCCTTCAGATTGTAAACGCCGGTGAAGATGATGTACGCTGAAAGTGTACCGCCCTGGAAAAGCATCGGGATGATGATCCAGACGTTGAGGAACTTTCTCAGCATGAAATCACGACGGCTTAACGAATATGCGTACATACTCATTACAAACAGACCTAAGAAGGTACCTGCTACCGTAATGAAGATTGTAACACCGTAGGAACGAAGAAGCTGCGTGCCGTATTTCAGAACGGCGCCCATACCTGCTGTCGACCAGGAATCCGGGAAGTAGCTGAAGCCCTTGCTGATGATCGAATCTTCCGAGCTGAATGCGGAAATGACAACCAGCAGGAACGGAAGGAAGCAGAACAGCGTATAAATAATCAGGAAGAAAAACAGAATATACTGTCCGACGCCGGGTTTTTTATGGACTTTCGCCATCCGGAGGATCTCAGGATCTGTTGTGACCATTTTCTCTTTAGCCATGATATCTCTCCTCCTTCTTTAGAATAATGCGTTTTCAGGTGCTATCTTACGAACTACCCCGTTACTGACTAACATCATCAGAAGACCGATGACGGACTGATAGAATGTCGTCGCCGCGGTGAAGCCGAAGTTACTGCTGTTCAGCAGGGAGTTCAGAACGTATGCGTCAATGGTCTGGGTTCTGGAATACAGAACACCGATGTTACGGGTAACTGTATAGAAAAGACCGGTATCGGAACGCATGATGCCGCCGACCGAAAGAAGAAGCATAACGGTGATCATCGGGATCAGCATCGGAATCGTAATGTTCCAGATCTGCTGCCACTTGTTCGCGCCGTCGATCTTGGCCGCTTCATAGAGCTCCTGGTCGATACCTGCAAGTACCGACATGTACAGGACGGATCCGTATCCTACCCCGTGCCAGATATTGATGATCGTCAATATCCATGGCCAGTATTTTGCTTTGGAATAGAACTTTATCGCTTTCGCGCCAAAGAGCGGAAGGATCGTCGTATTGATGATACCGGTATTGGATGACAGGAAAGCGTATGCAATGAACTGAACAGCCGCGTAGGAAATGAAAACGGGGATGATCATGATCGTCTGCATGACACGGCCTGCATTCTTGAATACAAACTGGTCAATGGAAATCGCCAGAACGATATTCAGCGCGGTACCGACGATCGTAAAAATCAGGTAATACATCAGCGTGTTCTTCGTGATGTTAATGAACTGATCTTTACTCGCTATCAGCATCTTGAAGTTGTCCGGGAAATTCCAGGGACTTCTTAAAATACCATCGGCATAACTGAAACGCTTGAATGCAATAATCAGACCGAACAGCGGTACGTAAGCAAACAGCAGCAGAATCAGGAATGCCGGAAGAGCAAGCACGACGTGCGCCCTGTTCTTCCAAGTGTTTCTCAGAAAATTCTTCATACCTTTTTTCTCCTTACCCCTTTGTTTCTAGTGCACTTCTGAGCCTTTGGCGGAAAAATGACAAATGTTCCAATCTCCCGTCTTTTATGAATTATACAACTTTTCCGATTTTTTTCAAGTTAAAAAATAAAAAAATAGACATATTTCATATAGTTTTCAGAAGAGCACTATGAAATATGCCTAATGAGTTTATTTTCAGAGGTTCTCAGGAGGGAAAATCACTCCTGGTTTTTCAGATAATCGTAGCAGATTTTTGCTTCTGTAATGCCGTCCGGGGTGAGCGTTTCGGACTCTACAACCATCAGGATTCCAAGCTCCAGTGCCTTGTCGTACACCGCCTTCACGGGCGCGGTTCCGAGGCCGAGCGGCTTGCCTTCCTTATTGGCCAGGCCGTCCTTGATGTGAATCGCCACGAGACGATCCTTCAGCTGCTCCATCAAAGCTACCGGATCCTTTCCTGCCGCGTATGCCCAGTAGGTGTCGATTTCAAGGCCGATATTGGTCCGGGAAACCATCTCGTCATAAGGAATGATGCCGTCCTCGTTGGGCTTGAATTCGCCGTCATGGTTGTGGTAGGCCAGTCGGATGCCTTCCTTCTCAAGCATCGGTTGAATGCGGTTGACCTGCTCTACAAAATAGTCCACGTCCGCTTTTGTGGAAAGCCTGAAGCCAGGCACGATATAATTCTTGTTGCCGAGGGTCTTGTGGTAGGCGACCGTCTCGTCATAGTTGTCGATCAGGTCCTGCAGGCCGGAATGCGTGCCGGAAATCACAAGTCCGAGCTCGTCGCATTTCGCCTTCACTTCCTCTGCTCTGTGACCGAAAAAGCCAGCCGGCTCAATATATTTGTAGCCAATCTCCTTTACCTTTTCGAGCGCGCCGAAAAAGTCGTCCTTCGTGATGTCACGGATACTGAAAAGCTGTAAGCCGTAGTCCATTGTGTACCTCCTTGTATGTGTTTTATTCTTACCGGCCGAATGCGCCGGATTTTTACAGATTCTTTTCCGTAAATGCTTCGGCAAGCCGCTCCCGCTCCCTGTGATTCAGCTTCTTCAGCTGAATTTCACGTTTTTTCGCGGTCGAACGGTCCTCATAGGATTCCAGATACACGAGCTTCGCCGGAAGCCTTGTACGGGTATATTTTGCGCCTTTTTGGGCATTATGCGCCGCGACGCGCTTTTCTATATCGTTGGTCCATCCGATATAGTAGCTGTCATCGCTGCAGTGCAGCATGTAAACATATTCCATGATTATTCCGGACGGCTGATCACAACCTTGCCGTCGACCATTTCGACCTTGACCTGATTGCCCTCAAGATGCAGGCTTTCGAGCGCGTCTCTCGGGATCTGAATCCGGCCCGCGCGGTCAAGGATCGAATATTCATCCTGCACCTCGGAGGCCTCGGTCAGCGCGGTGATCTCCGACATGCGGTTTCTGTAGCTCTGCTTCATGATCATTTCGGAGCTGATCTTGCCGTCCCGGATCGCGGCGACACGGTGCACCTTTTTACTGAGCATCCGGTCATGTGTGACGATAATGATCGTCAGGCCGGTATTCTCGTTGATTTCCTTGAAAACGTCAAGGATGTAGGCGCCGGTCTTCACGTCGACAGAGCCGGTCGGCTCGTCCGCAAGAAGGATCTTCGGAGAGTTTGCAAGCGCGATTGCGATCGCCACACGCTGCTGCTCGCCGCCGGACATCTGGGAGAGCTTCGAATCCTTCCTGTGCGACAGACCGACAAGCTCCAGAAGCTGAAGCGCGCGCTCCCTTTTGTCTCGTTCATTCTTCGTGAAGAGCATCGGCATCTGCACATTCTCCGCGGCCGTCAGGTACGGAAGCAGGTTTCTGGCGTTATTCTGCCACACGAAGCCGACGGGGTTCCGCGTGTAATCCACAAGCTCCCGCTCATTCATCTTGAACAGGTCCTTGCCGTCCACAAGCAGGCGTCCGGCGGACGGACGGTCCAGGCCGCCGATCATATTCAGGAAGGTGGATTTACCGGAGCCAGAATTGCCGATGATCGCCATCAGCTCTCCTCTTTCGACCTGTACGTCCAGGCCCTGCAGCGCCAGAACCTCCACATCCTCCGTCTTATAGATCTTGACGAGGTTATCGCAGACGATGATCGCGTCTTTTTCCATGTTCTCATTCTTCTCCATGTGTCAGTCTGCCTCCCTCAAGCTCGTAAACCTGGTCACCGAAGTCCATGAGTCCCGGATCGTGGGTCGTCATGACAATCGTCACGCCTTCCTTTTCACAGAGTTCACGGAAGATCTTGACGACCGCAAGACCGGTCATCGTATCCAGTGCGCCCGTCGGCTCATCGGCGAAGATCACCTCCGGCCGATGGGCAATGGCCCGCGCGATCGCAATACGCTGCTGCTCGCCGCCGGAAAGCTCCTGCGGCATGTGATCCGCGCGGTTTCCGAGGCCGACAAGATGCAGACATTCCATGACGCGTTCCTTCCGGTCGCCTTTGTATTCGGCCATCCGAAGCGCGAAATCCACATTTTCATAGGCCGTCATCATCGGAATCAGCGCGACGGACTGGAAGACAAAGCCGATCTTCTTCCGGCGGAGCATGGTCCGCTTTTCATCGGAATAGGCGGTGATATCGTCGCCGGAAAAGAACACCTTGCCCTCCGTCGGCAGATCAAGTGCACCGAGGATGTTCATGAGCGTCGTTTTTCCTGAGCCGGAACGGCCTCTTAAGATCGTCAGTTTTCCCTTCGGGATCTCCACTGAAATGTCCTTCAGCGCCCAGAAATCGTCTCCCTGCGTCTGGAATGAACGCCCGACGCCTTCTGTAGTGAGTATGTAGTCCATGTCGTTCTCCAAAATCAAAAGCTTCTTAATCTTCTCCGAGCTTCAATGCCTGCGCGATCTTCATCCTGCGCACAATCACGCTGAGGATAAACAGGCAGGAAATCAGCATCAGCGCAACAATCACCGCAAGCCTTATCATATCCGACGGGGCGCTTGCGACCTTCAAAGGAACCGCCGTGTCCGCCGAGCTGTAGCCGATCTGAATCAGCGGCATGAAAAGCTTCGAGGTCAGAATGCCGTCCACAACGCCGATCAGGATCGCAAACAGCGAAATGTACAGGTGTTCGTTCAG
>CAMOZF010000075.1 GCA_946630765.1 uncultured Lachnospiraceae bacterium
GGAAGACCGAAGGACCCGAGAAGCAGGTAGACGGCACAGGCAGCCAGCGCCGAGCGCAGCCGAAGCACGTAGACCGACAGGTACAGGACAAGGGTTGCAAGAGAGATCGGAACCGGTCCGATCGGAATCGACAGCGGCGCAATCACACAGAGAAGTGCAGCCATGACGGCCGCGGCCGCAAGTTCGTAAATCGCAGTTTTTTTCATACAAATCCTCCCAGCGATGCCGAAATTCATCGCGTCAGTGCGGCTTTTTTGCGCGTACCGACGAAAAGGGCATCGGCAGGAGTATAGCAGTTTTCTGACGATATGTCAACTTTAAAACTGAAAAGGTTGACATTTAGTCACTGACATACTGTTTCTCCTGGAAATGATGCGCCGGGATAACAGGAAAGGCTGGATTTTCCGCGGCGCCTGGGTTATAATTGCGGTAATATTTAATCAGGAGGAAGCATTATGCAGGAATTCTATATCAACAGCGACGGAATCCGCCTTCACGCGAAGCTTGACAGGCCGGAAGGGCTCGAAAAATGTCCCCTGTGCATTGTGATTCACGGCTTCACGGGGCACATGGAGGAGGCGCATATCATTGCGGCTTCGGAGGCGATCAATGCCTGCGGAATCGCGACGCTTCGCGTGGAAATGTACGGGCACGGACAAAGCGACGGCGCATTCCGGGACCATACGCTTTATAAATGGGTAACGAACGGGCTCGCGGTGATTGATTACGCGAAAACGCTGGATTTTGTTACCGATCTGTATATCACGGGCCATTCGCAGGGCGGGCTTCTGACCATGCTCCTTGCGGGAATGTGCGCGGACGATTTCAAGGCCGTGATCCCGCTTTCCCCGGCGTGGATGATTCCGGAAGGCGCACGGGAGGGCACGCTTCTCGGGCAGAATTTCGATCCGAAGCACATCCCGGATGAGCTGTCGTTTGGCGAAAGCGGACTTTCCGGAAACTATATCCGCGTCGCGCAGACCATTCATGTCGAGGATGAAATCGCCCGCTATGAAGGACCGGTCCTGATTATTCAGGGCGATGAGGACGAGGCCGTTCCGCTTTCCTACGCGAAAAAGGCCGAAGAACTCTACAAAAACGCCAAGCTCGTCATCATCCCCGGCGACGACCACTGCTACACAAGGCACCTGCCGCAGGTCGTCTCGGCACTGAAGGATTTCCTGGGTTGATCTCCCAAATTGCTTAACTCGCCTGCGGGATCATGTTCCCTCATCGGTTCCGCTTTGAAGTCACTGTTGAGGGAACATGATTACCCTCGGTTCGGGATGACAGAAGGAAAGGAAAAGCAGCAATGAATGAACACCTTGAGCGGGCCATGAGATATGCCCAGCTGACGATCTGCGAGGGCGACGTCGGGAACTTTGATCCGGACCAGTGGCTTCGGTATCTGGAGGAATGCAAATGCGACGGCCTGGTTCTCGGGTCCGGCGGCTATATTGCCTATCATGACACGGACATTCCGCATCACTACCGGGTGAAGCATCCGGCGCACGAGGACGTTTTCGGCTATATGGTCGCGGCGGTCCGGAAGAAGGGTTACGCTGTGATCTGCCGGACGGATTCCCATGCGCTCCACGAGGACGCTTTCCAGGCGCATCCGGAATGGGCGGCGAGAACGAAGGACGGCAAACCGCGGCGGCACTGGTCTTATTCCGCGGTGTATGTCAGCTGCCCTTTGGGGCCCTACGGCTTCGAATTCATGCGCGAGGTGCATGGGGAGCTCGCGAGGAAGTACGATCTGGACGCGATCTTCTGCAACCGCTGGCCCGGTTCCGGCGTGTGCTACTGCGACGCCTGCCGGGAGAATTTCCGCGCGTTCTGCGGTCGGGAAATTCCGGAAAGCTTTGACGATCCTTCCGACGAAACGGTGCGGCTCTACAGAAAATGGCACGAAAAGCGCGCCTTTGAGCTCTGCAGATGCTGGGACGAGGAAATTCAGAAAAATAACCCGAAGATGCGTTTCGTGCCGAATTCCTCGGTCGGGACGGAACCCTTTATCGACAATAAGCTCCTGGGCGACTATGCGGAGGTGCTCTACGCGGACTATCAGGGCCGTTCCGGGCTGATGACACCCTGGTTCAACGGAAGAACCGCGAAAGAGCTCCGCGCGGTCCTCGGCGACAAACCGATCGGCGGCATCTTTTCCACAGGGACCTGCGAAAAGCGCTGGAAAGATTCGGTACAGGAGAAAGCGGAGCTGGAGCTGTGGATTTCCGAAGCCGTCGCAAACGGCCTCCGGCCCTGGTTCACGAAATTCAGCGTGCAGGTATTTGACGAGCGCTGGATGCCGGTTGTGAAAAGCCTCTACAACAAGTATTACCGCTGGGAGAAATACCTCCGGCACACGAGAAGCCGCGCCGAAGTCGCGCTGATGTTCTCACAGCAGACCGTGAAGGAATACGCATTTTCCGAGCGGGAGCGGCTCGTGGAAAAGCCCATAAATGGCTGGTATCAGGCCCTCGAGGCCTCCGGAATCCCCTTTGATATGCTGGACAGCCACGATATCGACGCGGAGCATCTTGTGCGTTATAAAGCCGTGATCCTTCCGAATATCGCGGTGCTTTCCGCGGAGGACTGCCGGGCGCTTCAGGCGTATGTGTGCGTCGGCGGGGCGCTTCTTGCGAGCTATGAGACCTCGCTTGTCGATGAAAACGGCAAGCGGCGGGCGGACTTCGGGCTTTCTCAGCTTTTCGGGCTGCATGCAAACGGCAGGAGCGTAAGAAACGAGCAGAATGCCTATATCAGCATGCGTCCCGGGATCGGGGATCCGATCCTGTCGGAGGGATTTTTCGGGGAAACGGGTGCGCCTACGGGCACGTCCGGCAGCAGGCAGGAGGACGCAGCGCTTGAGGAGCACTGGACGGAGAATCTTCGGCTTGTCGGAACGGAAAACCGTGTCGGGATCTCCTATAACCCCGACGATTTTGAATCTTCGCCCTATTGCGCGGTGCCGGCCTTCCCGGATCTTCCGATGGAAGAGGTGTATCCGCGGGAGGTTCCGGCGGACTATGAGGAGGTCTTTTTCCGAAAGTACGGCGCGGGCCGCGTGGTATATTTCCCGGGAGATTTGGACCGCGCGTACTGGGACTATCTACTTCCTGACCATCGGAAATTACTCCGAAATTCCGTGCGCTGGGCAATCGGCGGCGACGATCCGATTCGGCTTTATGCGGCCGGCTTCATCGATGTGACGGTCTTCGAAAATGAGGAAGGCGTGATCATTCATCTTGTGAATATGACAACGGTTCATGCGATGCGCGGGCCTGCGGAGGAGATTCTTCCCGTGAGCGATCTGAAGCTGGAGATCCGCAATGACCTCGTAGGATCCGGAGATTTTCAGACAATGGAAGGAACGATCCTGTCCGTCACGCGGGACGAAACCTACACAACCGTTCGGCTTGACAGGCTGGAGCTTCACGAAATGATCATCTGCAGATAAAAGCCCGAAAAAACATCGGATCCCGGAAGAGAGAGGAGATTCATATGCCGTATATTCAGTTCCCCTACGGGAAGAAAAAACTGGGACTGGAGATCCCGGAGGCGCGCTTTCAGGGCGTGCTTGATTCGGCGCTTGAGCGTTTTGTGCCTGACCTTTCTGAAGAGGCGCTTGTAGAGGAAGCGCTTCGGAACCCGGTCGGTTCGGCGCCGCTTTCGGTTCTTGCGAAAGGGAAGAAAAAGGTCGTTGTGATCTGCTCGGATCACACAAGGCCGGTTCCGTCGCGGCTTCTTCTGCCGCCGATGCTCCGGGAGATCCGAAAGGGCAGTCCCGGGGCAGACATCACGCTTCTCATCGCGACCGGATGCCACAGAGAGACGCGGAAGGACGAGCTTCTTCAGAAGTTCGGCCCGGAGATCATGGAAAATGAAAAGATCGTGATCCACGACTGCGATGATACGGAGAATCTGGTCTCTTTAGGGAGCCTCCCGTCCGGCGGGGAGCTGGTGGTGAACCGCCTCGCTGCGGAAGCGGATCTTCTGGTTTCGGAGGGCTTTATCGAGCCGCACTTCTTCGCCGGCTTTTCCGGCGGCAGAAAGAGCGTGCTTCCCGGAATTGCCGGAAGAAAAACGGTGCTCTACAATCACAACGCCGCATTCATCAACGATCCAAAGGCGAGAACCGGCGTGATCGAGGGCAATCCGATCCACCGGGATATGATCTTTGCCGCGAGAAAGGCCGGGCTTTCCTTTATCCTGAATGTCGTGATCAGCTCGGAAAAGAAGATCCTCTATGCGGCCTCCGGGGATCCGGAGGAGGCGCACCGGGCCGGACGGGAGTTCCTGGCGTCGCTTTCTTCCGTGACGAAGATCCCCGCGGATATTGTGATCACGACAAACGGCGGGTATCCGCTGGATCAGAATATTTACCAGGCCGTGAAGGGCATGACGGCGGCGGAGGCGTGCGTGAATCCGGGCGGCGTGATTATCATGCTCGCGGAATCCGCGGACGGCGCGGGCGGAGAGAGCTTCCTTCGGACCTTCCAGGAGGAGAAGGATCTTGCGAAAATGACGCAGCGCTTCCTCGATACGCCCGCGGATGAAACCATTGTCGATCAGTGGCAGTCGCAGATCTTCGCGCGCGTGATGATGCGGTCCAAAGTGGTCTATCTCTCGGAGGCGGCGGACGAACTGGTGCGGGATTTCGGCATGATTCCGGCGCACAGCCTCGAGGAGACCCTGCGTGCGGCGGACGGCATACTTCGGGAAAAGGGTCTGGAAAATGGCAGCATTCTCGCGATTCCGGACGGCGTCGCGGTGATCGTACGGTAAGTGAAAAAGAAAGGACAATCGTTATGACAGCACTTGAAAAAGGTTATGAACTTCTGAACGCATGGCGGGGTGAAGACTACATTCACGGCTGCGGCGTGCTTCCGGAAATCGGCACACTCACGGCGCGTTACGGTAAAAAAGTCATGCTGGTTTCCACGAAAACCCATGCGCCGCTGACGGAGCAGGCGATCGGATCGATTCGGGCAGCGGGCGGAATGCTGGTTCCTGAAACCATTGTCCCCGGCGCCCGGCCGAATGCGCCGAAGGAGGATGTGTACCGGATAGCTGCTGAAATCCTGCGTGTTCATCCGGACGTGGTGATTTCCTTCGGCGGCGGCTCGACGATTGACGCCGTGAAGGCTGCGATTGCGCTTGCAGTGCTTGAAGATGGAGAAGCTCCGTCTGCCGGAGACGGGAAGGACGATCTTTCTTGGCAGGGCGGCCCGGTTGACCGCTTCTTCGGTACGGGGCTCGTCACGGAGGCGCTTCAGAGCAGCGGCCGGAAAATGCTTCCGCATATTGCTGTCGAGACAGCGGCGTCCTCCGGCGCGCATCTGACGAAATACGCCAATATTACGGATCTTCAGGGCGGACAGAAGATGCTGATCGTGGACCCTGCGGTCGTTCCGACGGCGGCTTTATTTGACTATGACGCGACACTTTCCATGCCGCGTTCCGTCACCATCGACGGCGCGCTGGACGGGATCTCGCATACCCTTGAGGTATTCTGGGGCGCAAAGCCGGACTCTTATGAAAAAGCGCAGGAAATCGCGCTGACAGCGTTGGAACTGATTCTCGATAATGCGAAGAAGGTGCTGGAGAATCCGTCTGACCGCGCGGGGCGCGAGGCGCTTGGTGTCGCGACGGACCTTGGCGGCTATGCCATTATGGTCGGCGGAACCTCCGGCGCACATCTCACGAGCTTTTCTCTGATTGATGTGACGGCGCACGGAACCGCCTGCGGCATCATGAATCCCTACTATGCGGTGTTCTATTCGCCGGCGATTCAGGAGCAGCTCGCTACGATCGGAGAAGTGCTGAAAAGATACGGCTTCATGGAAGAGGACGCTGCCTTGCTTCAGGGACGCGCGCGTGCAGAGGCCGTTTCGTGCGGGATGATGACATTTGCCGCATCGATCGGCGCACCGACAAAGCTTTCGGAGCTTCCTTCTTTCAGGGAAGCGCATGTGGCGCGCATTCTTTCGGCGGCAAAGAAGCCCGAGCTTAAGATGAAGCTTCAGAACATGCCGGTGCCGATGACGGCGGAAGATGTGGACCCCTATATGGGTCCGGTCATCCGCGCGGCAGTATCCGGTGATCTCTCAGTCATCGTCAATAAATGAAACATTTATCGAAAAACAATAAATAATACTTGACAAATTTCCCCTCTGCTGTTATGATGCCATCAGATTTGTAAATATTTATCGCAAATCGATAAAGTCATCATGACAGAGAGGGGATTGCTATGTCTGAAATGAATTATGATCCGATGACAGGAGAACCGCTGGCCCGGCCGCGCTTCACTGCCTCTTTTGAAGAAAAGCTGGCCGCCTTTCTTCTTCTGATCCCGGCCTATTTCTACGCGAAGATGATCAGCGACGGCCTGATCCTTCAGCATGACCCGGCCTGGCGGGTGGATCTCGCGATCTTCCTTGTCGGGATCATCGGCCTGTCGGTGTATCTTTTCTTCCGGGAAAAGCACCGGGTCGAGTCGCTTCTTTTCTTCGCCTGCCTTCTTGCATCGGGAATCAGCACGGTATTTCAGCTCGGCGAGGTCTGGCTGGACTATCAGAAGCTTCTGTTTGTCCATGGTTTTCTTCTGTACTGGATTCTCAGCTTCAGTAACCGCCTCTCCTTAGGGGAGAGCGGATGTCTTCTTCCGCTGGACGCGCTGAATGTGCTTTTCATCGTCCCCTTCAAGCGCTACTTCCTGTGGGTGCGGTCCATGATTTCGGCCTTCCGGGACCGGGCGGCGCAAACACGGGAAGAAGGTCAGGAGAAAAAGCGCGGCAGTGCGGTTCTGTGGTCTTTTCTGGCGCTCCTTGCGTCCGCGGTGCTGTTTGCAATCGCTGTCTCTTTGTTATCCCGGGCGGATCAGAGCTTCTCTTTCCTGATGCACCATTTCACGGACCTTTTCCAGGGCGTTCCCTACGGCCGCTATATCGGTTACTTCTTCATGAGCCTGCCGATTGCCGCCTATGTCTACGGAATCCTCGGAGGCTTCCGGCGGGAGGGTATCGACCGGGTGCGCGGCCGCGGAAACGCATTCCTTCGGGGCCTCCTCCGGCTTCGCCGCGTCCCGCCGCTCTCCTGGACCGTGCTTCTTTTGATATTCAGTGCGGTCTATATCGTCTTCTTTTCCCTGCAGTGGAACTGGGTCATCGATGCCTTCCACGGCATCTGCCCGCCGGACCCGAGAACCTACGCGAGAGAAAGCTTCTTCGCGCTGATCTGGGTTTCTCTGATCAATTTCATTCTTCTCGGGATCACCCACAACAGTGCGCGCGACCTTGAAAAAAAGAGCAGGATCCTCACTGCCGCGAAAATCCTGCTTCTGCTTTGTAATGTAGTTTTCTGTGTAATTGCGGGCTCCAAGCTGGTGCTCTATATTGTGACGCACGGCTTCACGCCGCTCCGCCTGCAGTCGAGCTGGCTCGTGGTCACGCTGTTTCTTGCCTGTGTCGCAGCGGCCATTAACATCCTCAGCGGCAAAAAAACGATGAAGTACTGGATGCTTGCAGCCTCGCTCCTTCTTTCCGGGCTCTGCCTTTTCTGAGCCTTACTTCGTCAGCTTGTCGTAAGCTTCCTGGTACTTTTCGACGGTCTTTGCGATCACGTCGTCGGGAAGAAGGTAGTCGGATTCGGGATTGGCCTTCAGCCAGTCGCGGACATACTGCTTGTCATAAGACGGCTGGGACTTTCCGGCTTCATAGCCTTCCAGCGGCCAGAAGCGGGAGGAATCCGGGGTGAGCATTTCGTCGCCGAGCACGACATTGCCGTTCTCGTCCAGACCGAATTCGAACTTGGTGTCCGCAATGATAATGCCGCGGGACAGGGCATAGTCGGCACACTTTTTATAGAGCGCGATCGTCATATCGCGAAGGGTTGCGGCGTATTCTTCCCCGCGCTCCGGATAGAGCTTCTTCAG
>CAMOZF010000076.1 GCA_946630765.1 uncultured Lachnospiraceae bacterium
CGCTTTCCTGGAACGTCTTCCGTTTTACAAAAGCATAAGCTCAGAAGGGCGCTTTTTCAGCAGCCCTGAAGGTTGTCCAAAAACACCCGCCGATTCCATTGAACCGGCGGGGGTTTTGTGCTATCATGAAGTAGGCTTTAACGTCTTTTCGCATTCCCTGTAAGAAGACAGAAGAGCCTTCATGAATCTGACAGGAAAAGAGAAGGAAAACAGAATGAAGCTTTCGGATTATAAGGCTTTAAGCACGATGGGAAACTATGAGACGCTCGAACGGCCGGTCTATATTGTCTCCATGGAGGAGATTGTCAATAAATCGGGGAAGACGCAGCTGAATCTGACCGTAAAGGACGGGCTCGGCACGGAGAAAGTCTCAGTGTTTGATTCGGGCCTTCAGACCGTTCATGACGAATATCCATTCGCTGTTCCGGGCGCAGTTGTGAACCTGAAGATTACGAAGAAGGACCCCTTCTATAATGCGCACTATGCCTTCAAAGAGTGCAGGGAGCCTTTTGAACTGACGGAGATCGCGGAGAAGGCGACGGAGAACGATCCGCAGAAATTCTACGATTACATCCTGAAAACCGTGCTTTCAAGCGCACGGCCTGCGGGTGAATATCAGCCGATCGCGGAGATCGCGAAGACGGTCTATGAGAAGCGGAAGGGGGACATTCTTCGGAGCTCCTCGGCGATCCGCATGCATCACACCGGCCTCTACGGAAATATTGTACATACGGCGGAGGTCGTCAATGTCTGCGACGCACTCCTGAAAACGACGCTCGGAAAGGACATCGACGCGGAGCTTCTTCTGACCGGCGCTGCGCTCCACGATATCGGGAAGCTCGACACCTACGATACGGACGACATCGGGGAAGCGACGATGACGCTGGAGGGCTATGCCATGGGAAGCCACCACTACGGCAGTCTGATGGCGGTCGAGGAGGCGGTGCGGGAAGGAAATTATGATCCGGAGCGCGTGCTTCTCCTGAAAAATATCATCGCCTCCCACCACGGAAAGAGAGAGTTCGGAGACCTCGCGACGCCGCTCACCCTGGAGGGCATCTGGCTGAATTTCGCGGACGATCTGGACGCCAAGCACTATGAGGCGAGAAAGGCCATCCTGGAGATCCAGCCCGGCACCGTGACGCCGAAAAAGGTCTTTCCCTTCGACTTCAATCTGTACCGCCGCACGGACCAGTAAAAGAAAAAGGAACCGCTTCCTGAGAAGGACGGTTCCTTTCTGCGTTTTTGGCTGAAATGCAGGGTGTTACAGTGCGTAAAACAGTATTCCGAAAAACTGCAGGACGCAGCCTGCGACGACGAAAATGTGAAAGACTGAGTGCATATAGCGCTTCTTTTTCCCGACCAGGTAGAGGGCCGCGCCGATCGTGAAGGCAATGCCGCCCGCGAGGATCCAGAAAAAGCCCCGGAAAGACATGGCTTCAATCGTCGGTTTCGCACAGAAGATGATGCACCAGCCCATCAGCAGATAGCAGATGAAGGACGGAATCTTATACTTTTTCAGGTCGATCGCGGTGAAAACCGCGGCGGTGAAGCAGGCACCCCATTCGATGCCGAATATGACCCACGCGAGCACCGGATGCGCCGGGCGGATCGCGGACAGGAGGATCGGCGTATAGGTGCCTGCGATCAGGAAATAGATGTCGCAGTGATCAATGACCTGCATGACCTTCTTTCCGGTGCTGTGCTTTAAACCGTGGTAGATTGAAGATATTGTAAACATGATGACCATGGTGCCGCCGTAGATGGCGCTTCCGACGATGCCCCAGACATTTCCGTGGGACGCGGCCATAATCACCGACAGCGTCAGGATGGCTGCGGCGAGCGCGCCGCCCACGATGTGCGTCACCATGTTAAAGATTTCTTCCCCCCTCGTATAGTCCGGAAGCCGGCGCTCCCGGAGCGGTGTGCGATGTTTCATTGTCTGTCATCTCCCTTGTGGATGTTGATTCATAATCCTTTATGATGACATTATATCTTGTTTAGCATATTATGTCAACTAATTTGATGTATTAGAAGATAAAAATTCTGTTCAAAAGCCCAGCAGAGTGCCTCAAATTCCCTGGAATTTTCACCTGTTTTTTCCCTTTGTGTTGGACATCTGTTGGACAGGATGTTTTACAATCTCTGGAGGACGTCCGGACAATCCGGCCTGATCTGTCTTGAAATCATCCGTTGAATCAGCGCGGGAAATATGGTAAAATAACTCTATTGTTTCCGTGATGAAAGGAACGAGAAAAGATGCGTTATATTTACTATCCCAGCTGTAATTTTCAGCGGATGTTCCCGGAAACGGCAGGGAAGATACGAAATTACCTGAACACGCAGGCGGATGTCGTGATCGCCGGCTGCTGTCACAGGACGGCCGAGCTTCCCGAAGAAGGGGACGTCATTGTCACGGTCTGCATGAGCTGCATGCACATTCTCGAGGAGGTGCGGCCGGATATTCGGGGCATCAGTCTTCCGGAATTTCTGCTGAGCCGCGAGGATTTTGCGTGGCCGGATCTTTCCGGCGAGCAGCTTGTCGTTCAGGACTGCTTCCGGGCGCGCGGCTATCACGCGCTTCAAAACGCGGTGCGCGAGTGCCTCCGCAGGATGAATGCCGAAATCATCGAGCTTCCCGAAAACCGCGACGAGACGCTTTATGACGGCGCCTTTCTGTTCCGGGAGCCCTTCCCGCAGAATGTGAAGGAGGCCCCGAAATACTACAGGGACTATCTTCCGGCGTATCTGACGGTTCTCCCGCAGGAGCAGTGGGGTGAGCGGATACGGACATACGCGGAAACCATTCCGGAAGGGCATCGGATTGCG
Organism: uncultured Lachnospiraceae bacterium; assembly: GCA_946630765.1. The sequence goes on from CAMOZF010000076.1 coordinate 2,830, forward strand.
GGATACTGCAATACCTGTGTAAAGAGCCTGAAGGACGCCGGCGCCGATGCGCTGCATCTGATGGAGTTTGCTTTTCGGAACACCGGGTCCGGTCAGGAATAAACAGAGGAAAGGAGAATTCTTTTGAAGATTCTGACAACAGAGCATCTTTCCAAGAAGTATAAGGGACATTATGCGGTGAAGGATGTTTCCATGCATATAGAAAAGGGCGATATCTACGGCTTTGTCGGCGAGAACGGCGCGGGTAAGACTACGGTGATCCGGATGATCACGGGGCTTGCCGAGCCCAGCTCCGGCACCTATTATTTATTCGGTGTTCCGTACGATTCGGGGGCTATCTACGATGTCCGCAGGAAGACAGGCGCGATTGTCGAGGTGGCGACGATGAACCGGAACATGACGGCCGTCGAAAATCTGAAATTCCAGTGCAGCATCACCGGGATGGAGAAAAGCGAGCAGGAGCTCGAGGAGCTTCTTAAGCGCGTCGGCCTGGATCCCGCCGCGATCCGAAAAAAACATGTCGGGAATTTCTCCCTGGGCATGCGGCAGCGGCTCGGCATCGCGATGGTCATGGTTTCGGACTCGGAGTTTGTCGTTCGGGGGGAGCCGATGAACGGACTGGATCCGCAGGGCTTTATTGAAGTCAGAGAGACGATCATGCGGCTGCATGAGGAGGGCGTGACCTTCCTGATTTCCAGCCATATTCTCGCGGAGCTCGAAAAGATCTGTACGAAAATCGGCGTGATTTCCCATGGGGAGCTTCTGGAGGAGATCTCGATGGAGGACCTGCACCGGAATGCGCGCCGTCAGATCATCATCGAAGGAGAAGACCCGGAGCGCGTGCTTTCGGCCCTTCAGAAAGAAGAGGGACTTCCTGAGATCGTGCGGGACGGAGAAAAGGTGATTGTGTACGGAGACGCGGATCTGAATCAGGTGCTTCGGCTTCTTGTGGAGCAGGGCGTTTCTGTCCGGTCAGTGAACACGGTTCAGGAGACCATCGAGGACCATTATATCCGGCTCCTGGGAGGAGGGCGTATCGTATGAGCGGACTTTTGAAAGCGGACTTTTACCGTGTGCTGAAAAGCAAACTGACCATGGTGATTCTGATTCTGACGGTTGCGCTCCCGATGGTCACATCGCTGCTGTTTTCCCTGATGCGCTGGATTCTTTCCGTGCCCGGGGATGATTTTACGCAGGAACTGGGAATTCTGAGTGCGAATTCGCTTCTGGAATCCGTATTCTCCCTGACCAATAATATCGGCCTGGTGATCCCTGCATTTGCCGGAATTATGGTCTGCGCGGATATCTCCAACGGAACCCTCAGAAACAAGGTCATCTGCGGCAACCGCAGGTGGCAGATCTACCTTTCGCACCTGTTGGTTTCGATGGTGTTCTGTGTTGTTGCGATCCTGATTTATGCAGGCGCGACCGCGGGCTTTGCGGCGATTTTCCTGAAATACAATAAGGTGGAGCTGAAGACGGTCATTTACTGGCTGATCTACGGCGTAACGACATTTGTATATGCCGCTACCATCTCGACTTTTCTGGCGATGACATTCCGGAGCATCGCGCCGACGATTATTTTCACGCTCCTCATAGCACTTGGCCTGATGAGCTTTACGGGGCTCCTGTCCTTTATGGATACGGAAAAGCTCAAGTATCTGGTCTATCTGATTCCGACCTACAGCAGCTCTTCAATGAAACTGGGCGGCGGAATCACGATTGCGGACCTTTTCGGCTCCCCGGTCACCCTGTCTCAGGATACGATTTTCCTCGAAGGCATCCTGTCTTTTGTGCTTTTCGGAATTGTAAATACGGTGCTCGGGATGCTCATTTTCAGAAAGAAGGACATCAAATAAAGGACGTACAGCCGGGAAACGTTTTGATCTGAAGGAGCTTTATGAGAAGGACTGCAAATCTTAAAATCAACCGGCCGCTTTGCGTTCTGCTTCTTTTTCTGGCGCTCCTTTTTCTGGTCGGGTGCCGGAAGGAGAGGGAGGACGCTGCTTTTTCGGCGGAGACCGGGACCGGCGAAAATGCAAAAGAAGTGACGACACAGGAAGAAACGGTTTCCGATGAGCCGCAGCATGAAGAAGCGGTGCGTGAAGAACCGGTGAGTGAGGAACCGTCGAGTCAGGAGCGCGAAGCGGCGTATGTGCCGACGGGAATTCCGGCGCTGTATCTGCATCTTGACGAGACGAAGGGCAGCATCGCGGCGATGAATGGACCTGTCCCCGGGCCGGAGTGTACGGGAACGGCGGATCTGATAGTCCCCGAAAGCTATCTTCTGAACGGAAAAACCGCCCAAAAGAGCCTGACCGGCCTGAAACTTGACTATATCCGCGGCCGCGGGAACGCCACCTGGGGCGCGGGGAAGAAGCCCTACAAGCTGAAATTCCTGGAGAAACAGTCCTTTTTCGGCATGGGGGAAAATCGGCATTTTGTGCTTCTCGCGAACTATTTTGACAACACGCTGATCAGAAACCGGCTGAGCTTTGACATTGCACGCGCGCTGGACATGGAATATGTGCCGGGCGGCTTCCCCGTGGATCTGATCATCAATGAGCACTATGTCGGAAGCTATTATCTCTGCGAGCATCTTCGTGTCGCAAAAAGCCGCGTGGCCATTGACGATCTGTACGAAGAGGATATTCTGGCGCCCACAATCTGGGGTGGATATTTTCTTTGTATGTACCCACAGTCCGACATACCGCGCGAGAAGATCTTTGAGACGGCTTCCGGCATTCCCTTCGCCTCCCTGACGCCTTCCTTCAATCCGGGAGACGGCGGCTATAATAATTCCGCCCAGGAAAACTATATCCGAAGCTATATCCGGACGGTTGATGAGGCGGTGTTCTCTGCGGACGGCTGTAGTTCGGACGGCAGGCATTATTCGGAGCTTCTCGATCTTCAGTCTGCTGCGGATTACTGGTGGATCGAGCAGATCTCGATGAATCAGGACGCGTACAACTCGTCGAGCACCTACCTGTACAAGAAGCGCTTTGACAGTTCCGGCACGGGAGAAGGGAAGTTGTATTTCGGGCCGGTATGGGACATGGACGCCTCCTTCGGGAGCGCGATGCTGAAGGATCCGGAGGCGTTTGAAGGCTTTTCCGGCGCCTCGACGCCCTGGATCGACGCGCTTCGAAAGGACCCGGAATTTGTGCAGCTTCTGATCGCGCGTTATGAGCTTCTGCGGGGCATTCTTGAAGAAGCGACCCAATCCGGCGGCTGGATTGATCAGTATTATGAGGAGCTGCTTTCTTCCCGCGATCAGGACTATGACAAATGGGGAACCTTCCGGTTTCCGGGTGTGGAGAGCGGGGTCAGCTATTCAACCCACATGGAAGAGCTGAAGCGCTGGATCATCCGCCGGATGGACTGGATCAGCGGAAACCTTGATGCGCTGGCCCTCCCTGCCGAGGTGGACAAAGAGAATTAAGGGGTGTATAATAAGCAGCAGATTATTTGAAAGAGAGTATTTTCGATGATCAGAAAAATATTCAGAGATATGCTTTTTGTTCAGATTATTTCAGCGATGACCGTGACGATCTGTATGCTGATCGACAGCATCATGATCGGGCGCTTTCTGGGAGTGGACTCCATGACGGCCTACGGACTCTCCACACCGGTGTTGCTGGTCTTTGCGGCCTTCGGGTCGATGGTTTCGGCGGGAATTCAGATGCTCTGCGGAAAAGCCATGGGAATCGGTGATTCGGAGGGGACAGACGCCTGCTACACGGTTTCACTGCTTCTTGCGGGCGGCGTTTCTCTTGTTGGCCTGGTACTTGTACTGGCGCTGACGGGACCGATCTGCAGACTTCTCGGCGCCGGCCAGCCGGTGCCGGAAAATGAAGTGTTCTTTCTGACGCAGGATTATCTGCGCGGCTTCATCATCGGCGCGCCGGCCTTTATTTTCGCACAGATCATGGTTCCCTATATGCAGATCGCCGGAAAACGGACGCTTCTTGTCGTCGCAGTTCTCGCAATGACCGTGTCGGATGTGGTATTTGACCTTCTGAATGTTTTTGTCTTCCACGGCGGTACCTTCGGCATGGGCCTGGCCTCCAGTCTCAGCTACTATGTGGCCTTCGCGATCGGCATCACTTACTTTATCGGGAAGAAATGCATGTTCCATTTCCGTAAGGGCGCGGTAAAGGCCGCGGTCGCGGCGGATCTGCTGAAGAGCGGCGTTCCGACGGTGGTCAACCAGATCAGTCTGGTGCTCCTCGTGTTCCTGCTGAACAAGGTGCTTCTCCGCTCCGGCGGGAATCATGCCGTCGCCGCCTATTCGGTCATTTCCACCCTCGGAAATATCTGTTACTGCTTCGGCTCGGGCGTCGGCTCGGTCGCGCTGACTTTGTCGGCGATCTTCTTTAACGACGAAGATCGAAGCTCGGTGTACAGTCTGATCCGGATCATGACTGTCTACGCCGTGATTCTGAATGTCGTTGTGATTGCGGTCGTGTGGCTTCTCGCGCCGTATATGGTCCGGCTGTTCATTACCGAAAACGCCGCGGTCGGGGATCTGGCAAAGCGCGGACTCCGTCTGTTCTCGCTGTCCCTTCTGTCATCCGCCCTGAATACCACCTATAAAAATTACTATCAGGGCATCGGAAGAATTAAGCTGTCGGAGACGATTTCCGTCCTGCAGAATTTCCTGTTCACCGCGTTATTTGCCTTTGTCCTGAGCCGCTTTATCAGTACCGACGGCGTCTGGATCGCCTTTGTCCTCGGAGAAACCACGACGCTGATCCTTCTTGTGATTTACGTGTGGGTCCGCAACAGAAAACCGTCCTTCTCGGCGGTGTCGTTTTCACTGCTTCCGGAAGGCTACGGTGTTCCCGAAACAGACTGTATGGAAGCTTCTATCCGCAGCATGAATGATACGGTCAGCGTGTCGGAGCAGGCGGAGGAATTCTGTCTGCAGCACGGAGAATCCAGACGGAACAGCATGATGATCGCGCTCTGCATCGAGGAAATGGCTGTGAACATTGTCAGGCACGGCTTCCAGATGGATCAGAAGGAGCACAGCATCGACCTGCGTGTCGTCTTCAAAAACGGCTCCCGCGTGAT
>CAMOZF010000077.1 GCA_946630765.1 uncultured Lachnospiraceae bacterium
CAGCTTTACAACTTCTTCAAAATCCGTAATTTCAGATCTTCCGCTAACCTGCCATAAGCCCGTTATACCCGGCCGGAAAGATATACGGCGCTTCTGGTCAGACCGATACTGCATGTATTCATCCAGTGTGGGCGGTCGGGTTCCGACAAGACTCATATCGCCTTTCAAAACATTCCAGAACTGTGGGAGTTCATCTATACTCGTTTTCCTGATAAAAGCGCCAACCTTTGTGATACGAGGATCGTTTTCTATTTTAAACATCAACCCTTTCATTTCATTCTGATTCATCAGTTCTTTTTTTCGCGCTTCTGCATCTTTATACATCGAACGGAATTTATAGAAATTGAAAATTCTCCCATTCGAGCCAACTCTTTTTTGTTTAAAGAAAACTGGTCCGGGAGACGCTAACAGAAGAGGAGGTGCCAGAAAAAGACCTACAACAAAGGTTATTACCAATCCTATAATCGCACCCACAACATCTATGACGCGTTTTATTACTACCATTCTGAAATCAAAAAGATTACTGGAAAATGCCATAACTGGCATTTCCTCTATAGTGTATACCTGTTTACTTCCTCCTATATTCATTTGAAGCATACTTAGACTGACATTGACAACAACGCCCATCTGCTCAAATTCCCATATCAGCATCTGTAGAATTCTTTCAGATTTTCCGTAATCTGACATCTGGACAAAAACTTCATCCACTACATGGTTTGTAGCAAAATCAAGGTATTCTTTGCTGTTTTCATGAAACGGCATAATAGAAACAGTACCGCCCAATTGATTTTTCATCTCAGCCGGAACTTCTGTCAGATCCAGGAGCACTATACCAGCAATCTGCCAGCCCTTCTCTTTTGATGAGCAAAACTTTCCGACTATCTCCCGAACTTGCGAACTTTCTGCCATAATCAGCACGCTCGTTTTTCTTCGTTCGCCAAACCGGAATATTCTTGCTCGATTACGGATAATAATGTGTGTAAAAAACAGCGCTGCCGTATCAATTAGAAGGAAATAGCCCATTACCAAACGAGAAGTAAAGACCTCTTGTTTCATGCTGAACCCGACAAAAGTAGACAATGCAACAAGAAGCAGATTATATACAGCACACAGGGCGATTTCCTGAAACCTGTTTCGGTGATAGAAATTTTTATAAATATCTATTACATAGAAAAGCGCAATATGAAAGACACCTACACTCCAAAAAGTCAATTTGACATTAGCAGCATCTCTGAAACCTTCTATTGTTTTGTATCGGATCAGGCCCGAAATCAAAAGGCAGATAAAAATCACCATCAAATCTATAAGGCCAATAATCATCTGCTCAAATTGTTTCTTTTTCTGGTACATGGATTTTCTCAGAACCCCATTCTGTAAAATTCGTATATTTACAGGCACCTGACACTTTATCAAATGCTCTGGACAAGGCAAAATACTGAATAATATTCTACACCATAACAACTACAGATGCAACTGTTTTCACCTGTATCACGCGCTTAAAGCCAGCTCTGTAATGTATATTGCTGCCGATATAGTAAATCTCTGCCGAAACAAAGGCAATCACGGGCACACCAGCCCCCCTACACCCTCACTCCCCGGTCGTGCTCCTTCGTCATGACCGCGACGGTTTCGATGTTGTACGTTCCGGCAAACATGTCGACGGCGCAGGCCCGTTCAACGACATAGCCGGCCTGTGTGAGGAGCTCCATGTCCCGCACGAGGGAGGTGGGTTTGCAGGAGATGTAGACGATTCTCGGGACGTCGAACTGGATGATTTTCTGGAGAGCTTTGGCGCTGACGCCGTCACGCGGGGGATCGAGGACGATGAGGTCGGGCTTTTCGCCTGCCGCGGTCAGTTCATCGATCACATGGAGGACGTCGCCGCACAGGAATTCGCAATTGTCGAGGTTGTTCATCTGCGTGTTGACGCGGGCGGCTTCCACGGCCTCCTCAACGATTTCGACGCCGATCACGCGCTTTGCCGCGGGGGCAAGGACCTGGGCGATCGTGCCGGTGCCGGAGTAGAGGTCGTAGACGACCTTGTCCTTCGTGGTTCCGAGGTAGCCGCGCACCGTGTCGTAGAGGACCTGGGCGCCTGCGGTATTGGTCTGGAAGAAGGAGAAGGGCGTGATCTTGAAGTGCAGGTTGAAGAGACGCTCGTAGATAAAATCACGGCCGTAGAGGATGGTTGTCTTCTCGGACTGCACCATGTCGGCGGGATTGTCATTCTGCATGTGCAGAATGCTCTCGATCGTGCCGGATGTCGCAATGGAACGAATGGTGTTTGCGAAGCCCGCGAGGATGTCCCCGGAAATTTCAGAGGTCGTCACAAGGGCGACCATGATTTCGCCGGTGGCGAGGCCTTTTCGTACAAGAAGGTGCCGAAGGATGCCTTCGTGGCTCAGTTTATGGTAGAAGGGCATGTTGAAGGCCCGGAAATACATCTGGGTGATCATGAGGATCTTGCGGAAATCCTCGTCGACAATGCGGCATTCGTTGACCGGAACAATGTCGTAGAAGCCGCCGCGGCGGTGGAGACCGAGGGTCAGCGGTCCGCCCTTTTCTTCATTGCCGAAGGAGAATTCCATCTTGTTGCGGTAGGCGAACTGCTGGGGGCTCGACTTGATGCCCTCCCATTTGTAATCATCCTCTACGCTGTCGAGAAGGGAGCGGATCTGGAATTCCTTCATGCGGAGCTGCTGAATATAGGGCACGCTCTGATAGAGGCATCCCCCACAAACGCCAAAATGCGGGCATACGTCCTTTGCGGACTCTATTTCGGATTTCTCCAGGACATGAAGAAGGCGGCCCTTAAAACGGCCGTTTTTCGCCTTTTCCACGCGGAATTCAACCTTCTGTCCCGGCAGCGCGTTGTCTACGAGGCAGACTTCTCCCTCTTCTGTTTCCACCACGGCCCGATTCGGGAATCTGATTTCCCTCGCAACCCCTTGGTAAATCTGACCTTTTTTCATTGTATAACCTTTCTTTTACACCTCATCCGTCAGCTTCGCTGACACCTTCCCGGCTCCTTCGTCGCCCGCACCTCATCCGTCAGCTTCGCTGACACCTTCCCCTCAAGGGGAAGGCAGGAAGGGGAAGGCAGGGATAACGCACAACAGGCCTCCGCTGTTTTGCGAAGGCCTGCGAGTTCCTTATCCTGATTATTCTTCGGTCTCGAAGAAATCCTCTTCATCTTCGAAATCATCATCTTCGAGATCATCCGCATCGAATGGCTTCAAGAGTCTGTAGACCAGATAAGCAATGCCCGCGGCCACTACAAGACCGCCGATCGCGGCAAGCACGATGATAATTGTCTTCTTATTCTCTTTTGCCTTTTCGATATATTCTGACGGAATGACTTTTTCGACCACTTTCATCATAACGCATTATCTCCTTGTTTGCTGTATCCTGATTGTAGCATATTTCGGCATAAATTGCAATGGGCAGTTAATCGAGCTTCTGCAGTTTCGCAAAGCTTGCAAACATCCGCTTTTCGCCGACCCGGTCGAATTTTACGAGAACCTCGAAGTCCTTTTTGCCGTCGACAATCTCGAGGACGGTTCCCTCGCCAAACTTGATGTGGCGCACGCGGTCGCCGACACCGTAAGGAAGGGCGGCGTCCTTTTTGATTTCGAAGCTGCGGCCGAAGCTCGGGTGCGGGGGCGGATTCTTTCCGCCGAAGAAGTTCCCGGTGTCCCGCGGGGTGCGGGAGGGGGGTGACACGGAAGGGATCCCTCGGCTCGCTGCACTCGCTCGGGATGACATATTTCCGTAAGTCTCTTCGTATTCGCCGAATTCGTAGCTCTTCCGCCTTTTCGGGAGAGCATCCTCCCAGATCTCCTGGGGGAGTTCCTTGACAAAGCGGCTGACCGGGTTGTAGATCACGTCGCCGCGGAGGGTTCTCGCGCGGGCGGCGGAGATGTAGAGGCGGCGCATGGCGCGCGTGATGCCGACGTAGGCAAGCCGCCGCTCCTCCTCGATGTCCATCGGATCGCCTGAATTCATCGACATATAGGAGGGGAAGAGGCCGTCCTCAAGTCCCGCGAGGAATACGGTCGGGAATTCGAGGCCTTTACTGCTGTGCAGCGTCATCAGGAGCACCTTGTTGTCATCGTCGGACATGGAATCGACGTCCGCGACAAGGGCTACCTCCTCCAAAAAGGCCGTAAGGGTCGGCGGGCCCTCTTCTTCCCAGTTCAGCTCGAAATCCTGTGCCTTACTGATCAGCTCGTCGATATTTTCCTTCTTCTGCTCTGCCTTCTCGTCGTCCAGCTCCTCAAGGGTCGAATAGTAATCCGTCCGGTCAATGAGTTCCCGGATCAGGGAGGGAAGATCCAGTTTTCCGGAATGAGCTTCTTCCCGCAGCTCAAGGATCATGTGCGCGAAATTGGTCAGCTTCGGGACGATTCTTGAAAGCCCCGGCACGCGGTCCGCATGCGCGATCACCTCGAGAAGCGACAGGTCATTCTGCGCGGCAAAAAGCTGCAGCTTCGAAACGGAGGTGTCCCCGATTCCGCGCCGCGGAACATTCAGGATGCGCTGCGTGGAGAGATCGTCCTTTCCGCTTTCAATGGTTTTGAGGTATGCCAGAATGTCCTTGATTTCCGCGCGCTGATAGAAATTCACGCCGCCGACCATCCGGTACGGGACATTAAAGGCAATGCACTTTTCTTCAAATGCGCGGGACTGGGCGTTCGTGCGGTACAGAATCGCATAGTCCTTGTAGGATGCGCCCGAGGAGGCGACTTCGTTTCGGATCTGCCGGATAATGGCTTCGGCCTCCGCGTAGCCGTTTTCATACTGGGTGAAGCGGACCTCCTGTCCGACGCCCAGATTGGACCACAGATGCTTTTCCTTCCTGCCGCGGTTATTCTGGATCACGGCATTGGCGGCGTCCAGGATCGACGTGGTGGAGCGGTAATTCTGCTCCAGCCGCACCACCTTCGCCCCGGGAAACACATGCTCGAACTCAAGAATGTTGCGGATATCCGCGCCGCGGAAGCGGTAAATGGACTGGTCGTCGTCACCGACCACGCAGAGATTGCCGTGACTTCTGGCAAGAAGCGCGACGAACTCGAACTGTACCTTGTTGGTGTCCTGGTACTCGTCGATCATGATGTATTTGAAGAAGTTCTGATAGTACTGAAGCACGTCCGGGTTCTCGCGGAAAAGCTGTACTGTAAGAAGGAGAAGGTCGTCAAAATCCAGCGCGTTGTTGCCCTTGAGCTTTTTCTGGTAATTCTGGTAGATCTCGGCCTCTTTTCTCAGCCGGTAATCCGCGCCCGCATCGGTCAGCGCCTGTTCGGGCGAGATCATCTCGTTCTTGCAGGCGGAAATCCAGGCGGCAAGCGCCCGTTCCTTGTACATTTTCGGATCGAGATCCATCTCCTTGATGACATTCTTCACGGCCGTGCGCTGGTCGTCGGCGTCATAGATCGTGAAGTCGGTATCGTAGCCCAGCCGGTCGATATGCCGGCGGAGGATCCGCACGCAGCTTGAATGGAAGGTCGCGATCCACACGGCCTCCGACCACTCGACCATGGCTCTGACGCGCTCCTTCATCTCCTGCGCGGCCTTGTTGGTAAAGGTGATCGCCATGATATTGTACGGCGCGACTTCACATTCTTCGATGAGATAGGCGATTCTGTGCGTCAGTACCCTTGTTTTTCCGGCGCCTGCGCCCGCAAGAATAAGAAGCGGTCCTTCGGTGTGAAAGACCGCCTCTTTTTGCCTGTCATTCAGGAGCGCGTATTTGTCCCCGCTCATGCAAGCTTCGCGCCGCAGTTGCCGCAGAACTTCATGCCGTTTGTCGGCGTTCCGCAGTTCGGGCAGAACTTCGGGACTGCTGCGCCCTCAGCGGACTGCGCCTGCATCTGAGGAGCCGCCTGCTGCGGTGCCTGCTGTGCATACTGCGGCTGCTGAGCATACTGCGGCTGCTGCGCCTGCTGCATGTTGTTCGCCATCTGCTGGCCGAACATCATGCCCATCTGCATCTGCGCCATCTGTGCTGCGGTATTTCCGCCGCCGTTTCCTTCTTTTCCGAGGCTGTCCGCGAAAGCGATCTGCGTATACTGGTTGACGTCGCCGATCATCGCGTTGCCGGCTGCCTTCTCCTGCATCTCGCGGACGGAATCCGGATAGGAAACGCTCTGGATCTGGTAGGAAGTCGCTTCCATACCGAACTTGCCGAGCTCTTTATTCAGGTCCTCCAGAATGCCCTGGCTGATGTCATAGGCATTGGCCTGGATATTGAACATATCCTTGCCTTCTCTTAAGATCCACTTCATCAGCAGCTGGTCGTTGATCGCGCCGACACGCTGAGAAACTTCGTCTACGGTAAAGGAATTCTGAACGCCTGCGACCTTCTCGATCAGCATGTCATACTGGCCAACCTTGCAGGTGAACATACCGAAGGCACGGATCGGCATGCCGCCCGGCAGACCCTGAACCGGCAGGTTCAGCGCGTTTTTCGTTCCCCAGTTCATATTGAATTCACGGGTATTGATGAAAAGAACCTCTGCACGGAGGCCTGTATCAAAGCCGAACTTCCAGCCCTTTAAGGTGCTGAGGAAGGGAATGATCTGAGATTCGATATCATACTCGCCTTCATCCGTGAAGATACCTTCAACCTTGCCCTGATACAGGAAGATCGCATCCTGCGCCGGGCGAATGATCAGGCGGCTGCCCTTTTTCAGTTCCGAATTGTTCCATTTGTAGAAAATGGCGTCATCGTCCATTTCCGCCCATTCGACGACGTTGGCAAGCTGGCCTTTAACTTTTTCCTTAATTCCGTCAAAAAGTCCCATAATAACCTCCTTGAATCTGTCCGAAAGCTCCCGGGCTGAGACGCCGGAGCTTCGCCTTCCGCATAATCACTGACTCATATCTGTGAAAGCTGTCCGTTTCGCAGATTTCACTAAAATAAAGTATAGCATACTTTTCGGATTTGTAAAGTATTAACGGAGGCAAATTGTGATTGCGCGGTTTTTCTGAAGGGCTCCGCGCAAGTTAAAAGTCATAGCTTCCGGCAGGAAGCGCCTTTTCCGGAAGGCCGGGAAGCTTAAGCGTGGCCGTACAGTTTGCAGGCACCTCGATATGGTACGAATACCCGCCGTCCTTTTTCTCCCAGCAAGAGACCGCTTCTCCGTAAATGCTCCGGTATTTCACGCCCGCGTGATCGAAATGTCCGCCCGGTTTCGGCGCGATCGTGAAATGATTCTCGCCGTCCGGCTGCAGACCGCACATCACGCCGAAGACCCACTCGAGAACCGCGCCCTTGGAATAGTGATTGAGAGAGGCTACGTAGGTTTCGGATGTGATGCCTTCCCAGGTTTCCCAGACCGTCGTCGCACCGGCCTTCGGCATGAAAAGCCAGCCGGGAAGCTCCTCATTTTCGAGCATCCGATAGGCGGACTCGAGGTCCAGCTCCGCCAGTACGTCGAGGATGAGCGGGGTGTAGAGAAAACCCGTCCCCACGCGGTAATTGTAGTTTTTCACGGCCTGCAGGAGGCGCTTTTTCGCGTAGGCGGTCTGCTCCCGGTCGAGAAGCTTCATATATAGGGGGCGCACGAGCTGCGCCTGGCGATCGGTGTCCAGCGAGAACTCCGGCTTCCGGACAAGGGCCTGATAGGCCTTCCGGCAGCCCTCGGCTGTTTTCCGGTATTCGGCAGCATCTTCCGGTTTTCCGAGGACCTCCGCGATCTCCGTCATGAGGTCCATCATATAGGCGGTATAGGCCGTCGAAACCTCCGGATGCGGCGCAACCTGGTCCGTCCAGTGCCCGTGGTGCGCGTCGTCCGGCTCCGCCCATTCGCCGCAGCTCTGGCCGGTA
>CAMOZF010000078.1 GCA_946630765.1 uncultured Lachnospiraceae bacterium
CCGCCGGTAAGGACTGCTGCGACAAGGATCTGTCCGATACTGTGAAGTGCACCGCCGGCAGCGCTGACCGCCGGAACCGAGAAGCGCCCGCTTCTTCGGAGAAGCTCCATGCCGATCAGCGACAGAAGCGCGCCGCCGAGCGCGTAGAAAATGCTGATCGAGCCCGAGAAGAGAAGGCCGATCACGACAACGCGCACGAGAGAAATCAGAAGCGCGCGCCAAAAGCCCAGTTCATAGAGGGCGAAGACGATCACGATGTTGCAGAGTCCGAGCTTGATGCCCGGGACCGGGAGCGGCAGCGGAATCCGCGCTTCGATGTAGCCCATGATAATCGCGAGGGCTGCAAGAAGCCCGAGAAGTGCGACATGGACAGCGGCCGGAACCGGCTTTTTTTCAGGAACGGAGGAGCTTCGGCCTTTCATCAGACACCTCCTTACTCCGCGACGGCGTCCGGAAGTCCTCCGGTGCCGTCAATGATCCGAAGAACGACGCGGTTCGGCAGGCAGATGATCGTGCCGCCCCGCCGGTCGATCGGAACGGAACGCATACAGGACTGATCGGGACAGTCGGCATAGCTCATATAGACGCGTCCCTGTTCAATCCGGCAGACATTTTTCTTCTCAGTTTCGTCCGGGATCGGAATTTCCCGGTCCTCGGACAGCGGGTAGATGCCGACGGTTTTTCCGTCCTTTTTTATTTCCAGCATCGGCGACTGAAGGCGCAGATCCTTCAGGAAAAACAGAAGAAAAAGCGCCAGAGAAAACAGCGCGATGCCAAGAAGGAGGAAAAGATCCGCCTTCCTGATATGAAGCTTCTTTTGGGGCTTCTTTCCTTTATTTTCTGCGCCATTTCCAGTATTCATCAGAAAGCCTTTCTACTTGATGATAATCGGTTCGGAAAGATTCACGGCAGTTTCGCCGGACTGGGCGTCATAACGAAGCAGCTGATTGTCTGCGTCGGTAAAGAGCACAGTGAGATCCGGGTATTTTTCCGCGATCAGCGCCTCGGCCTTTTCCTTTCCGAGCAGGATGCAGACTGTTGAAAGTGTGTCGCAGAGCGCGTCGTCCGTGCCGATCACGGTTGCCTGGGTGATCGCAGTTTCCACCGGATAACCGGTTTCGGAGGACAGGATGTGGTGGTAAAAATGTCCGTCCTGCTCAAAACAGCGCTCATAGACGCCGGAGCTGATCACGCAGTATCCGCCCGGAAGCTCGACGGTTGCGAGCGTTTCGCCGCGGTTGGAAAAGGGCTTCTGGATGCCGATCCGGAAGGGCTGGCCGTCCGGTTTTCCGCCGACAACAGAAATGTTGCCGCCAAGGTTCAGCACGGCGCCGGTGACGCCCTCTCGCGACTGCAGATATTCCTTCAGCGAAGCGGAAATACAGCCCTTGGCGATCGCGCCGAGATCCAGCTCGACATTCCGGTCCGAGATGCTGAGACTGTTTCCGTCAAGGCTGAGCGTCTCGGCGTTGACCCGAAGAAGCTCCTCCGAAAGAAGATAGGCGTCAGGAACCTTCCCCTTGCCGCTCCGGAAATCCCAGAGCCGGGTCACGGGAAGCATTGTAATATCAAAAAGGCCGCCGCTGTCCTCGTAGGCCTGCAGGCCGAGGCTGATCGCGTTTCGCAGATCATCGGAGATTTCCACGGTCTGCGCGCTCCGGTGGTTGATCTTTGAGAGCTCGCTTTTCTCGTTTTCGGCGGAGTAAATCAGCTCCATGCTGCGGCACATATCAAAGCATTCGGAAAGCGCCTGATCGGCCGCCGGTCCGTAAATCGTCAGCGTGACGGAAGTGTCGAAAAATGCCCTGGTGTCGGAGGCTGTTCCGGCTTCCTTCTTTTCACAGCCGGTACAGAACAGAAAAATCAGTAAGATCAGGCACACGAGCAGGCTATTTCTGATCTTTGTCATAAACAGAACCCCCGGTTTTCTAGAAGTTAAACATAGTTTACTTGATAAGAAAGAAAAGTGCAAGCTTTTCTCGAAAAGAATCGGCGCGAAAAGACGCGAAAGAGGCGCTGCCCGGAAACGAAAAGATTTGACAGACGGGCAAAAAAGAATTATGCTACTCAGTAGACAGAGACACCGCCCCGGAAACGAATCAGGAAAAGACCGGGGCGGTAAAAGACAGGCCGAAGATATGAATAAGATATGAGGCTAAAGACGCATTTTTCAGGAAAAGTTTCGCGTCTCTACAGCGGTATCGTAAAGGAAAAACGGGCCGGACACAAGAGAAAAAGCCGCATTTTTTCAGAAAAAACGGCGGCGCTTTCTGAGAATATGTACTGCCTGTAAAGAAAAGGGCTGAAAGCTGTACAGATCGTGTACGGAATTTGCGAAAGAGGGCAAACATGGCAAAAAAGATTCTCGTCATTGACGGACAGGGCGGAAATATCGGACGGCAGCTTGTAAAAATGATCCTTGATCGTTTTCCGGAGGTGTCGCTGAGCGCGGTCGGCACCAACAGCAGCGCCACGGAAAATATGCTGAAGGGCGGCGTGAAGGCTGCGGCCACCGGCGAAAATGCCGTCGTCGTCGCCTGCAGAAGGGCTGACATCATCATCGGACCGATCGGGATCGTGATCGCGGACGCGCTGATGGGCGAGGTGACGCCGAAAATGGCAGAGGCCGTCGGCGCATCGGATGCCGTTCGCATCCTGATTCCGATGAACCGCTGCGACACCTTGATCGCGGGTGTCACGGAAAGCTCTGTGACCGTATATCTTGCGGACGCGATGGACAAACTTGCGGAGTTACTGAAATAACAGGGAGGACAGCATGACGATACAGGAGTTTTTCAGAGAAAATCCCAAATGTGCAATCGCTTTTTCGGGCGGTGTGGATTCGAGTTACCTGCTTTATGCGGCGCAGCAGTGCCGGGCCGACGTACGGGCGTATTATGTGAAGTCCGCGTTTCAGCCGGAATTCGAGCTGGAGGACGCGAAGAAGCTCGCGTCGCAGCTTCACGCGGACATGAAGATCATTCCGGTGGATGTGCTTTCAGATGAAACCGTGAGAAGCAATCCGAAAAACCGCTGCTATTTCTGCAAGCAGGTGATCTTTTCGACGATTCTGAAGGAAGCGGCGAAAGACGGCTATACGGTTATTCTCGACGGCACGAACGCGAGTGACGATGCCGGCGATCGGCCGGGGATGAAGGCGCTTCAGGAGATGAAGGTCCTTTCCCCGCTCCGGCTCTGCGGGCTCACGAAGTCCGAAATCCGCCGCCTTTCGAAGGAGGCGGGGCTTTTCACCTGGGACAAACCGGCCTATGCCTGCCTTGCGACCAGGATTCCCGCGGGAGAGGAGATCACCGCGGAAAAGCTTACGGCGACGGAGCAGTCCGAGGGCTATCTGTTCTCGCTCGGATTCACGGATTTTCGGGTGCGGCAGATGAACGGGATCGCGAAGCTGCAGATCAAAAAGGAGCAGCTTCCGATGCTTCTCTCAGCGCGGGAAAGCATTCTTCAGGAGCTGAAAAAATACTATCATTCGGTCCTTCTGGACCTGGAGGGGCGCTAAATGCAAAACGATATCAGAAAAACACTCGAGGCGCTGCAGCAGGGAGAAATCTCTGTCGACGACGCGCTTCTTACGATCAAGAAGAAGCCCTTTGAGGACATCGGCTATGCGAAAATCGACCTGCACCGGGCGGTCCGCCAGGGCGCGGCGGAAGTGATCTACGGCGCGGGAAAGACGCCGGAGCAGATCATCGGCATCGCGAAGGTGATGCAGGAGAACGGCGTCGGAACGATCCTGATCACCCGCCTTTCCGAGGAAAAAGCGGAGGCGGTATTAAAGGAAATTCCGATGGATTACCGGAAGGACGCGAAGATCGGTATCGTCGGAACGATTCCGGAGCCGGACGGCATTGGCACGATTGTCGTCGCGACTGGCGGAACTTCGGATATGCCGGTTGCGGAGGAAGCGGCACTGACCGCGGAAGTCCACGGCAATCAGGTGGTCCGGCTTTACGACGTCGGCGTGGCAGGCCTGCACCGCACGCTCGCGCATATGGACGAGATCATGTCGGCGACCGTCATCATTGCGATCGCGGGCATGGAAGGCGCGCTCGCCTCGGTCATCGGCGGACTCGCGGACTGCCCGGTCATTGCGGTTCCGACAAGCGTCGGCTACGGCGCGAGCTTTAACGGCCTTTCGGCGCTTCTCTCGATGCTGAATTCCTGCGCATCAGGGGTTTCGGTCGTGAATATTGACAACGGCTTCGGGGCGGGGTACCTCGCAAGCATGATCAACCACATTACTTCCAAATGACGCATGGGGACAGGGCCAATCGATCCAATGGACCTGTTTGCCCTGTCCCCACCGCACCACGGATTCGTTCTATGAAAAAGCATCTATCCTTCAACCGCACCTTTTTCGCGGTGGCGCTTGCCGGATATGTTGCGATCGTTTTATTACTTGCAGTTCTGGACATCTATCTGATCAGCAACTTCAACCGGAATTATATTGCGGCACAGGCAGATTCCGTATCGGCCTGCACCGGGCATGCTTCCGAAGCCCTTCAGAACCTGAAGCGGTTTGTTTATGAAAAATGGCTGTATGACGAGGATTTTCTGACCCTCGGCAGCTACCGGGAAAAAGAAAACCTCATGAACGCCCGCTTCGAACTCATGAAGAATCTGGAAAACAATCTTTCCGTTCACAATGACGCGAGCGCCTTTGTACTCTTCTACAGCGGCGAAGAGGGACTCGTATACAAATATGATAAGGCGCAGATTCCGGACGCTTCCATGGCGTCCCTGAAGTCTGCGCTTTCTGAATGGAATGACGCCCACCCGGTTTCCTCTCCGGAGTGGTTTATGCTGGACGCTGATAAAAACCCCTGCGCGGTGATCGGATATACGCATGGCAATGCGACGATCTACGGCGTGTACAGCCTGAAGTCCCGCCTCAGACTGCTCGAGGATGCGCTTCCGAAGGGGACGGCCTTCCTGATCCGGGACGGCGAGCGGGGGCTTTTCGCGCCGGAAGGGGTGGAAAATCCGGAAGCGCTCCTGCAGGAAACCGAGCAGGTGATTTCCGAACGGGCGTCGCTCTTCGGCTCTGTCGATACGGCGGAAATCCGGGGAAGTCTGTTTATGAAAAGCGCGATCGAGGGCACGGAGATCGTCCTTTACACAAAAATACCATACCGCTTCGAGAAAATCTACCGGACGCAGCTCCTCGTGATTCTTCTTGTGACGGCGCTTGCGAATTCGGCCCTCTTCGTCCTGATCATCTTTATCCGCAAACAGTTTGTGCGGCCGCTTCGGGAGCTGAATCAGGAAATGGTCCGGATCCAGAACGGACTCGCCTATGAGCCGGCCAAAAAGGAATATTTCCTGAAGGAATTCGACGATACGCATAAGACGCTCGGCTATATGACGGAGGCCCTCGAAAAGCAGAAGATCGCGACCTACGAGGAGACGGTGGAAAAGCAGCGTGCAAGGATCCAGTATCTGCAGCTGCAGCTGAAGCCGCACTTCTATCTGAACGGCCTGAAGACGGTCAACGCGATGGCGGTCAGCGGCGATACGGACGGCATGCAGAAATATCTGCAGCATCTGTCGCAGCACCTGAGGTATCTTCTGCAGCTCGAGCGGGACGAGGTGGATATTCTGCAGGAGCTCGAATTTTCCGAGAACTATATCAATCTTCGCCGGGAAATGAGCGGGCGCCAGATTCAGTATCATGTCTATAATGAGCTTCCAGAGGGCGGCTTCCCGGTGCCGGTGCTCTGCATCCAGACCTTCCTCGAAAACAGCGTCAAATACGCGAAGCTCGGCTCCATCGACGGCGTGCTGGAGCTGTCGGTCGAGATCATCCACTTTACGGCGGATGAGGAGGAATATCTGGACATTACCGTCCGGGATAACGGACAGGGCTATTCGGAAAACAATCTGGAGGCGCTGAACAGCGAGGAAGCAAGCACGGAAGCGCTTCAGGGCGTTTCGCCTGGCGACGAGCCGAAGGGCACGAACGTCGGGGTGAACAACCTCCGGCAGCGCTGCAGGATTCTGTACGGGGAGCTTGCCCAGCTGAGCTTCCGGAATGAGGATGGCGCGGTGAATGAAATCGTAATCCCGAGAAGAAAAGAGGAGCGGCCATGAATGTACTTTTGGTGGATGATCAGCAGATCATTATTGACAGTCTCGTAAACGGCATCGACTGGAAAAGCTACGGCGTGTCGGAGATTTACAAGGCGACGAGCGCGATGGAAGCGAAGCTGATCATGACGAATTTCGCGGTGGACCTTCTGATCACGGATATCGAGATGCCGGAGGAGAACGGCGTGGCGCTCGCGGAATGGGTGCGGGACAAGTTCGGAAGAAAGGTCGTGATCGTCTTTCTGACCTCCCATCCGAGCTTCACCTATGCGCAGGAAGGGCTGAAGCTTCGGATCTTCGACTATCTGCTGCAGCCCGTACGCTTCACGGAGCTTGCGGAGGTCGTTTCGCGCGTTAAAAAAGAACTGGACAGCCGCCAGGATGATCAGCGCCTGCAGAAATACCGGGCCTTCGCGAAGGAGCACCAGAACGCGATCTACGACACGATCGTGCTGAAGGCCTTCACGAACTGCGAGGAGGAAAGCCGGAAGCTGTATCAGGAAACGCTGCAGCTGTACCGGGACCAGCACGGAGAGTGCTGCGCTTATATGGCGTATCTGGAGGTCCGGCAGTTTGCGCTGGTGCACGAAAAGTGGAGCGATGAGCTGCTGCGTTCGACCTTCTGCAACGTGCTGTCGGAGCTTTTCCAGGAGGTGCGGGGTGAGGCGAGCGCGGCGAGCATTCAGGAAGGAGAATACTTCCTCTTCGTCCTCTGCGATTCCGGGAAGCTTCCCGCGGAAACGGTGCGCGGAATCTACGATACCTTCGCACGCTTCTTCAACTGCAGGACGAGCCCGAATATCCGTCTTTCGGCGGATCTTCAGACAGAGAAAGAGGACTTCATCCTGGCCATGCGGCGCTTAAGGACCCGTCTCCAGAATGCAGACAGGGCGAAGGAGCTCGTGCTGGAGGGGCCTTCAAATGCCGAGGAAAGCGAGACCGGACTTGCGGAGCAGGCGGAAAAATTTATTAAGGAACATATTTTCCAGAAGATCACGCGGACGGACGTGGCGGACTATGTACACCTGAATCCGGATTATTTTTCCCGGCTTTTCCGGAAGGAAACGGGCCTCAGCTTCAAGGATTACGTGCTCCGGGAAAAGATGCGGCGCGCGGCGGATATGCTCGCGCACACGAAATTCTCGATCGGCATCATCGCGTCGAAAATCGGTTTTGACAACTTCTCGCACTTTTCGCAGACCTTCCGAAACTACTATCACATGTCTCCGCAGGACTATCGGAACGCGAAGAACGGATCGTAAGGTCAGATTTTCCATAATAAAAGATCAGAAAAACAACAATTGCTTTATCTGCCGGCTTCAGGAGTCTGTTTTCAGGAATCTGAAGTCGGTTTTTCAGTGGCGGAAGACGGGGCTTTTTCGGTATGCTTTATGCTGCGGGGGAGTATCGGTAAAGTGACGGGATCCCCCGGCTGCGCTCGGGATGACAGAGAGTGATGGGATCCCGCGGCTCGGCCTGACAGGAGGACGTACGGGATGGGTAGTGTCAAGTGATCTATGAAAAACGGAGTCAAAGAAAAAAGGCTCCAACGAACCTTGAAAATCTGTAGATATAGCATATTGAAGGCTCTCCGAGGGCTCAGGGCGCTGCCCTAAGAACCCGCAAGGGACAAGTCCCTTGACCCGAATCCTGGGCTCTGCCCAGACCCGTCCTCGCCGGAAGCAGGGAAAGGAACGATGTCCT
>CAMOZF010000079.1 GCA_946630765.1 uncultured Lachnospiraceae bacterium
CAATGCCCGTCCCGCCGCAGGTCTTGCAGGCGCCCTGGCTGTTGAAGGCCAGTTCCTCCGCGCCCGGCGCATAGAAATGCTCCCCGCACTGCGGGCAGACCATTTCGAGCCCGGCGGCAACCGAAAGGGACGGCTCCAGATAATGGCCGTTCGGACAGCGATGAGACGCGAGACGTGAGAACATCAGACGGAGGCTGTTCAGTAGCTCCGTTCCCGTTCCGAAGGTCGAGCGGATCCCGCCGATCCCGGGGCGCTGATGAAGTGCAAGCGCTGCCGGTACATAGCGAATCTCGTCAACGTCTGCTCTTGCGGCCTGCGTCATTCGGCGCCTCGTGTAGGTTGACAGCGACTCCAGATAACGCCGCGAGCCCTCGGCGTAGAGTACGCCAAGGGCCAGAGAGGATTTGCCGGAGCCGGAAACCCCGGCGATGCCGACGATCCGGTTTAAGGGAATGTCGACATTGATATTTTTCAGATTGTGAACACGCGCGCCCCGAACCTCAATTTTCGGGGGCTGCTTCAGGTTTCCCTGCATCATGTATTTCCTTTCCGTTTATCTCCGAATGACTGTCTGACGGTCCCTCCGGTATTCTCACCTTCAGCTCCTGCAGGGTTTCATGGTAAATTGTCTCTCTCATACTGTCTCTCTCTCGCAAAAACCGTCCGGTTCCCCGCTTATCTTGTCACTCCCGGATGATCGGAGGCATCCGCATCAGGATCAGCGGATAAAAACAGCCGATTATTGAACCTCCGAAAAAAGAAACAGCCAGCCGCGCCCGGTTGGCTGTTTCTTCAGGTAAAAATCTTAAATGACAAACTGATCCATGTACTTCTTGCTGATTCTGAGCGAGTCAAGGATCCTCTCCTTCGAATCCTCAAACGCACGGTCCTCTACCTCAATGCAGGTGCAGCCGTTGTAGCCGATATCGGTCAGCGCGGAAACATATTTGCCCCAGTCCACATCGCCGAGACCCGGAAGCTTCGGCGCCATGAAATCCAGCGGATAAGCCATGATGCCTACGTCATTCAGCTTGTCTTCATAGACCTTGATGTCCTTGTAGTGTACATGGAAGATCTTATCCTTAAACTCATAAATCGGCTTCACATAGTCGATCATCTGCCAGACAAAATGCGAGGGATCGTAGTTGATGCCGAAGTTGTCGTACGGAAGCAGCTCGAAGATTTTGCGCCAGTTGCTGGGCGTGGTCATGATGTTCTGTCCGCCCGGCCACTGATCGCGTCCGAAGAGCATCGGACAGTTCTCGATCGCCACCTTGACGCCGAGTTCCTTCGCCAGATCCAGGATCGGGGTCCAGACTTCCTTCACGATCGCGAGGTTGTCCTCAAGGCAGAGATTCTGGTCACGGCCGATGAAGGTCGTTACCATGCCGACACCGAGCTTTGCAGAGGCCTTGATCACGTTCTTCAGGTGCTCGTTGTTCGCCGCGCGTTTTTCAAGGTCCGGATCGAGGTTGTTCGGATAGAATGCGAGGGACGAAATCTCGATGCCGCTCTTCTTCGCATAGTCAAGGACGTGCCTGCAGTATTCGTCGTCGACAAGCACGCGCTCGCAGTCGATGTGGCAGACGCCCGCGTATCTTCTCTCCGACTCGCCGCCGCCCGGCCAGCAGGCAATCTCGGCGCACTGAAAGCCCATCTCGTGCGCGACATCCATCATTTCCTCGTAGCTCCAGCCGTCGAGGATCGAAGTGATAAATCCAAGCTTCATTTTGTTTCTCCTTTATAATTTCGTTATAGTTTACTGATTCAGCTTCTTTTCCGATCGAGCTTGTCATACGGCAAGTATGACACAAAACCCGCGGAAAGTAAAGCTTTTTCAGCTGGTTTCCAGAAGTCCGATGATATCGGAAAGCGTCGGAACCTCCCGCCAGATGCGCATGCGCAGTTCTTCATCAGACGGCGTCTGATCCGGCACCATGATGACCCGGCAGCCGGCACGGGAGGCGGAAAGAATACCGTTCGGCGCATCCTCCACCGCATAAACATCCCCCGGCTTTTCGCCGAGCTTCTCGCAGGCATAAAGATAAATGTCCGGCGCCGGCTTTCCCTGCTTCACCATCGTCGCGGAAATGACTTCGCTGAAGCTGTTCTGAAGGCCGATCCGCTGCAGATAATCTTTGGTACGCTGTTCATCCGTTGCGGTCGCGATCGCCGTCCGGAAGCCATGCGCCCTGAGCCATGTAAGAAGCTCCCGGCAGCCCGGCCGCAGTTCAATTCCCTTTTCCTGAAGCTCCGCTTCCATCAGTTCCTTGCGCTTCTCACGGACGGCCCAGTAATCCAGATTCGCGCCGTACCATTCTTTCATCCGTTCTACCGCAAAAGGCCGCCCGAGAGACCGCATCGAGAGCGCCTGATCGTCCGTCATCTCATAGCCGAAGGCCTGAAGCGCCATCGGCCAGTATTTCCGGTAATACTTCTCCGTATCGATCAGTGTTCCGTCCATGTCAAAAATGATTGTTTTATGCATCTGCTATTCTCCGCTTTTGGAATTCAGCGGCAGCTTTTCTTTCACATCCGGACTGCAGTGCCGTTAGAAATGCTTATTTCAGTCCTCTTTTCAGCTTCAGCTGGTAAAGCACCGAAAAAGCTGCCAGAAGAGCCATTCCAACGGCGGAAATCAGGTAAACATGTCCCGTCGTCGCTTCTCCTGTCACGGCCTTCGCTGCCGCATTCAGTAAGACAGGAGAAAGGAAGGATCCGAGATTCACGCCGCAGGAAAAAACAGCCGATGCCATCGTCTGTGATACAGGATTCACGGCATTCGCGACCTCCACCATACCGCTCGGCATCATGATGCCCTGACAGATTCCGCAGAAAAGCGCACCGATAAGAAGCCAGGCAAATGTTGACGGAAACAGCACAAGAAGAAGTGCACCGATCGTGAAAGAAAAAAGTGCCGCTGCCATTGTAAACCTTTTCAGCGCTTTTGTCACGCCCCCGAGAACAATTCCCATAAAAATCTGGATGATCGAGAAAGCGGCCGTCAGAATGCCTGAAACCCGACTGGATCCGGCAAGAGCGCCCCCAAGGTGCATGGAAATATTGGTTGTAAAGGTGATCAGGAACATGAAGAAGAAAAATCCGATGCCCGCCATGATATAGACGTCGCGGTTCAGACGGATCTTTTCCCTGCGGTCCGAAACAGCTCTCCCGGTATCCGGAAGGAACAACAGAAGAAGCACAAAGGCCAAAACAGCGATCAGATTGATCCATGAGGCGTTCCGGAAATTTCCTGCCCCGAGCATTCCCGCACCCAGATTCACCAGCATCATGCCCGCGCCGACAGAAGCCCCCTGGATGCCCATGACCTGCACGCGCTCGTCGCCCTCGAAAAATTCCGCGACAACGGCCGTATTCAGACACATCGCAAGGCCGAGCGTCATACCGTAAATCATACGGCAGACAAAAAGAAGCCAGAAGCTGTCGAAAAGAAGCGGCAGGAAGCCTGTCAGTACACCGATAGCCGCAGCAAACAGCAGCAGTTTTTTCTTGCTGATTTTCGTGACGAGTACACCTGATATCAGCGCCACGACCATCGCAAGAAGCCCCGGGCCCGAGACCAGCATCTGCACGAAGCTCGTCGAAACCGCGGGATAGGTATCCGCGATCGCCCCAAGGACCGGCGTCACACTGTGCTGCAGTCCCTGCAGGAAAGAGATCATGACGATCGCAATGATGATTTTGAATTTCTGTGTTTTACTCATGTTTTTTTCTGTCAAAGCCGTTAAATACCTTTACGCCGGTATAGACCTTCGGCGTCTCTTCGCCGCGCAGCACGCGCTCCGCGCCCGAACACATCGCTTCCATCTCGAATTCACCGGGATAAGCGGAGACTTCCGCGATAAAGCCGCAGCATTCCCGGATCTTTTCGACAAGCTCCTGATTGTGAACAATCCCGCCGCCAAGAAGTATGCCGTCCACCCTGCCGTGAAGAACCGCTGCCATCGCACCGATGCCCTTCTCGATCTGGTAGATGAAAGCTTCCCATACAAGCTTCGCGTATTCATCGCCGTCTGCGATCATCTTCTGCACTTCCAGCGCGTCCGACGTTCCGAGATGGCTCACAAAGCCGCCGGACTTCGTCGTCAGCGCCCGAAGCTCCTTCGCACTCTTCCCTTCCGAATACTCAATGAATTCGGCGATCGGAACCGCGCCGCAGCGGGTCGGCGCCATCGGGCCTTCGCCGCCGACAATGTCATAACCGTCGATCATCCGGCCCTTCTGATGCGCGGAAACCGAAACGCCGCCCCCGATATGGCAGACAATAAAATTGCAGTCTTCATAGCGTTTTCCGATGGACGAAGCATGACGGATCGCGGTTTCCTTCAAATTCAGCGCATGGAGATGGACATTCCGATAAACGCCTTTGATGCCCGTAAGCCGCGCGACATCCTGCAGCTCGTCAACATCCGGCGGATTTACAGCAAAGGCCGGAACCCCATACTGATCCGCAAAATGCTTCGCGAGGCTCGGTCCGAGACCTGCCGGATGAATGACCCCGTTTGCAGAATGCAGGGAGTGCGAGAGGACGAGGTCCGTCACTTCATACACGCCGCCCTCCATCGCAAGCAGCCCGCCGCCGCGGCCGACGCAGGCCGAAAGCCCCGTAAGATCCGCTCCGTTTTTCTGAAGCGCCTCCTCGATTGTCTGCAGACGGTAGGGAAGCTGCGACTCCTGATCTTTATACTGAGAAAGGACGCCCGCGTCATGACTGACATTTTCTGAGAGCACCTTCTTCCCGCCGACAAAAAGTGCGATTTTCGTCGAGGTCGAGCCGGGATTCAGGGTAAGAATTTTATATTGTTTCACTTGTAAACCTCCAGAATAAATCTTGATGTCATTATAACATAACTCTCCGCCTCAGTTCTCCTCAGAATCCGTATACAATTTCATTTACTGAAATTATATAAGCCCCCTTCCGACCAATGTCAGAAGGGGGCAGGGGCAGGGTTTTCTGTGATTATCTGATTATTCCTCCGGCTTTACGCCGAAGATGGCATACATTTTCCCGGATCCGGGGAAGCCGCCCCTTGGGGGATCCGGATACTTCTCCATGAGTTCCTCGTCATAGTCCGTCCTGACATCTGTAACGGTATCAAAACGCATAGTCGGAACTGAATCCGCAGAAACCTCCGGCCAATCCGGAATCAGCTCAAAGTTCGGATCGCCGCTTCTTGCGAACTCGCCCCAAGCGCCGGACATCTGATCCTGCAGACGTTCCGAAACACCCGGAATATACTGTGCCTCAATATACTCCGCATTGTGGAATACATAGCATTCCTCGGCGTTGTGCCAGGCGACCGTTCCGTAGTTGAACGGAGATTCCAGATTGAACATCCAGTTCCAGGTATGTCCACCGGCCTTTGCGCGTTCTCTGGAGAAATTCAGGCAGCCGCGCCGAAGTCCGGTGTCAAGGAAGAGCACATCAGCAGGATTCCGCTCCGGATAGGCTTCGTGAAAGAGCTGCTTCATTTCGTCTTTCCTGTCGCCGAAGAAGTCGTGAAGGTGCTCTTCAAGTGTTTCCTCATCCCATTTATTCTTAATGCCGTCTCCGATTTTTCGGTTGAAATTACCAGAGAATTCGCCGAGAACCGAGCCTACGAGCATCGGAACCTTCAGACTTTCCGGACGCCAGCCGAAGTCCAGCGGATGCCCGAGATAATACCTGCCGTCCGGAATCGGCGCCCATCCGACCCGCTCTCCTTCTTCGGAAAGCGTGTAGACCGCATTCATCGTCGCCTGCGCAAGATCATACCAGTCCACAGTTTCAATCTGTGACGCCTCCGATTCCGGAATGTGGAGATACTTCAGAATGAGCGCAGCGGCCTTCTGATTGACTGCTCTGCGCTTCTTCACGGCCTCTCTTCCGCCTTCGCCGTTCGGTCCGCCGGATTCAATAACAGCCCTATGGTACAGACCGTCCGCCTCCGGCGTCTGCATCAGCGCAACGACTTTTCCGCCGCCGCCGGACTGTCCGAAAATCGTGACATTCTCTGGATCTCCGCCAAAATTCGCGATATTTTCCTTTACCCATCGAAGCGCCATAACGAGGTCTGCGAGACCCGCATTTGCAGAATTCCGGTATTCTTCGCCATAGGGAGAGAGATCCAGATATCCAAGTACATTCAGGCGGTGATTCACGGAAACGACCACGACGTCCTGTGTCGCGGAAAGATTTTCTCCGTCATAGGAAAGAAGCTCCACAGAGGATCCCGAAAACCATCCGCCGCCGTGAAGCCATACCATAACCGGTTTTTGGGCGGTTTTATCAAGAGACTGCGTCCATACATTCAGATACTGACAGTGCTCATTCTGAGGATAGAAGAAATGCGGCACCGTAAACTGGTCATGAGGAATCGGTGTATTCAGCTCATGGCATACAAAGCCGAACTGGAATGCTTCCCGGATTCCTTCCCAGGGTTCCACTTCTTCCGGCATGTGAAAACGTCTGGCTTTTGCATACCGGATGCCTCTGAAGATATAGGTTGAATCAATCTTCAATCCCCGGAGTTTCCCATATTTTGTCTCAGCTACAGGGTCATCATATGTGCATACCACCTGGCTGTTCAGCTGCTTCATATACATTTTCCGACACCTCCTTACAGACTCTGCCTTGGGCCGCCGCCAAATGTGGTTTCAGGCTCTCTCGCATTGTCTTCCATGATCGGCCGATCCGGAAGCGCCGCCATCAGTTCGTCGTCATGATGATATTCCTGACGGGTTACACGATCAAAAATCATGCAGGCGCCATTGTCCTCCGTAACCGCATCCCAGCTTTTCATCCCGATATGGTTCGGATCGCCCGTATAAGCGAAAGAAACCCACGCCCCGGTCATGATATCCTGCAGTTCCTCCGATACCCCGGGAATATAGGATGCCTCCAGGTATCTCGCGTTATGGAACATATAGGCTTCTTCCGCATTATGCCACGGAATGGTTCCCGAATTCAGCGGACACTCCAGATTGAAAAGCCAGTTATATGCGGGAGCACAGCCTTCAGCGGCACGCTTTCTGCAGTAATCCCGGTGTGCGGTACGGACTGCCTTGTTGGTGAAAAGCGCATCCACAAGCTTCGCCTGAGGATAAGCCTTCTTCTGCGCTGCCTTTACGGCATCCGCCGCCGTACCGAAACGCTTTACAAACAGTTCCGACACCAGATTCTCATCCCAATCATTTTTGGATCCTGCAGCAAAAACATGGTTGTAATTCTGATCAAATTCTCCAAGCACAGAGCCTGCGAGAACAGGGATATTTTTCGTCTCTTCACGGAAGGGATTGAGAAGCCCGGAGCCATAATAGTAGTCCATATCCCTGACCGGCGCCCACACCATGCCGCCTCCGAAGTTTTCAGAAGCTTTCAGGGCGGCCCTCGCGAGCTTATAGTAGGGGATTGTCTCAATTTCACGGATCGTCTCCGCGGTAAGGCCCAACTCCTCTACGACCGCTCTTCCAAGCGCCTTCGAGTCTTCCGGCAGCAGGTCTTTCGACCCGCTGAAAAGTCCCGACTGAATAACCGCTTTATGGAAGAGGCCGTCTGCGGCCGGTGTCTGTAGGAGCGCGTTAACCTTGCCCCCTCCGCCGGACTGTCCCATGATGGTAACATTTCCTGGATCTCCGCCGAAAGCCTCGATATTATCATGAATCCACTGAAGCCCGGCGACAAGATCCGCCTGTCCCAGATTTCCGGTATAACGGTATTCGTCCCCGAAATCAGAGAGATCAAGATAGCCGATGCAGTTGAGGCGGTG
>CAMOZF010000080.1 GCA_946630765.1 uncultured Lachnospiraceae bacterium
TTCTCTGTTCTGATGGCAGCAGTATAACAGCCTATGCTGAAACGAAACTTAAAAGTAAAAACTTTTTCAAAAAAGCCGTCGCGCGCAAAAAAGCCGTTTACCGGCGGCCTTTCCGGATTCGGATAAAAATACTCCGAAGCCTTCAAAGTCCCTGTAAACGGCCCTTTGAGCGTTTCTATGGTCTGTTTATTCTGTCACGCCCGGAAAAACGTAGCTGGAATAGGCGGTTTTGCAGGAAACACCCGGCAGTCTCCCGATTTTCCCTGAAAGTGCGCTGATCTTATCCTGCGGCGCGTCTACCGCTATACTGATAATGCTGATGCCTTTCTCGCGGTACGGAATGCCCATACGTCCGATGATGCAGGACGAATATTCATGAAGAATCCGGTTCATTTCCGCGGTAGCATCCGGGTTTTCGACAATGATTCCGATAACAGCAACTCTTGTATCCATTCCTTAACCTCCGTTTTCCGTATCCTCCGGGCTTAGCGGCCGCCCGGAATTCTGAACTATTTTAAGCCTTTTTCCCCGGAAAGTCAAAGCCCCAGGACTTCTCCAGTTCCTTTATTCTGAAGAAGCTTTCCTTCGGCTCGAATTTCCCGGTAAACAGCCCGGACGCCGGCACATAGCCCGGATCCTCCATGCTCCACATCGTGATCGCCTCCACCTCGGGATGACAGAATCTGGTCTTATCTCTGATTATATACAAAAACAGACAAACTGCAATCCTTTTTTCTGATATTCCCTTCTGAAAGATTTATGATATAATAGTCTCGAACGACGACCGCCGGCTTAGAAAGACGCGGCGGGACAAAAAGGCGGAATCCATGGCATTTATCAATCTGAGAACCTATGACATCCTGGAAAAGGAATGTCCGAACCCGCAGTTTTCCGCGGACTATTTCGAGTGCGACGAGGAAATGGCCGGCGTCCTTCTGCTTTTGAATAAGAAGGGCTACCGGACGCTTTTTTCCTGCAGCGGGCATCTGTATGACGAGATCAGCGACACCTTTGAGGAGGAAAATGATGCACTCTCCGAACAGAAGCTTCGGGAGCTGTACCCGGGGATTCTGGAGATCCGGACCAGCGCTTCCGGGGTGCGCACGCTGACGCTCCGCCAGAACCTGTCCCTGAAATCCTACATCGTTTTTTCAAAGGACATTCTTCTGCCCTCCGTCCCGAAGGAGTGGCGGCTCGACGGATCCGTCCTCTCCCACAACTACTACTGGGACAGCAGCTTCGAGGAAATCCGGGATCTCGCGGACCTGAAGGCGCATCCCTTCATTTTCTACAGGCGCCGCACGGAGCTTCTCTCGCTGCTGTACGACTGGGCCGACGCGCTTCCGCCTTATGATGAAGCGGAAGCTAAGGACCCTTCCTCCAAGCTGTTCCGGGCCAATGAGACGATGGAGCGGATGCGGCAGAGCTACAGAAGCAGTCCGCTGCTCTGATCACGGGCCTTTTCGCGGCTTCCTTTTTATGGACTAAAGATAGTGTGGTGATCAGTTCGCCATCCTCCGAAGAGAAGGTGATCGGTCCTCCGCCCAGATCTTCCCATCCTTATACACGGCAATTCGAAGCTCTCCCGGTTCATCAAAAGCTTTTCTCTCAAATCTCGGCCTCCTCTTTGTTAGAAAAAGCCTGCTGCAGGCTTTTCAAAAGTTTCTGCAGCAGGCTTTTTTACTCCCAGGGACTTAGGTCCTCAGGAATCATTTTGTTTTATTTCAGGTTTGCATTCAGCTCATCAAGAACTGCCTGAAGCTTGTCGGAATTTTCCTCAATGAATGCATGCCATGCTTCATGCGCATCCACATCACTTGCCAGAATTTCACTGATCTTGGTGCTGATGTCGCTGTAGAAGTAGCCGTATTCACTGTACTCCGGTCCGTTCCAGGCCATCACCTCCCACGGCATTTCCTGAGCAACAAAGTTGCCGGAGTTCTCCATGTAGTCATAGACAGGCTCGAAGAGCTTGTAGCCGTACTGGACGGAGGTCTCGTTCGGAGATGCTGTCAGCGTAGCAGGTGTATAGATATTGAACGCATAGTCCTGATAGGGGCTGATGTAAGCGCCCGAATCGTCCTTATCCCAAAGGATGTTGTAGGTGCCGTCGTCATTCTTCTCGTAGTCCTTGCCTTCAACACCGGCAACGAGGAAGATACGTCCTTCTTCGGATGCAAGCCAATCCCACATATCAAGGATACGCTCAAACTTCTCATCATCAACATTGTGAGAGATGGAAGCTACGGTCCAGTAGTCTTCAGACTGGATCAGGTAGAAGTTGTGATCGCCGGTTGCAGAAAGAACGATCATCGGAGCAACTGCTTCATCATCCGGAACGATGCCGCCACGGACCATCTTGTTCAGAACGTCGCCGTTGAACCAGCCCGGGCTGTCGTTGCCGAGGAACATGAAGGCCTGGCCGGCCAGGAACTTCTGGAAGCCGTCACCGTTCTTATCAGAGATGGTGTCTTTCCAGACATAGCCGCCCTGATACAGACCCTGTGCGAATTCGATTGCATCTGCGAATTCATCGGTCATCTCATACAGATAATAGTCGCCGTCTGCATTCTTGTGATATCCGAGACGATCGGGATTCGGAGAGTTGATGGTTACGAGCTGGTACTGCTCCCAAGCCCAGGTCTCCATTGTAATACCGATGGTGTTGCCAACGCCGTTTCCGCCCGGATCCTGCTCCTTGACAGCATCGATCATTGCCTTGACTTCGTCCCAGGTATAAACATCGCCTTCTTTGTACATGCCGACTGCCTTCGCCCAGTCACGGCGATAAGCGAACATCGGATAGTAGCAGTTCTTCAGTTCCGGAGGATTCTGTCTCGAAGAGGGCCAGCCGTAAAGGTGTCCGTCTACGGAAAGAAGCGCATCGTCGGAAACGAGCTCGTCACGAAGTCTCTGCAGGTTCGGCCACTTCGAAAGATCTTCGGGGATCTCACGGAATGCGCCGGCTGCTGCCCACTGCTTGAACTCAGCGGTGTTGCTGGCCTTCATATCCCACCAAACGATATCAGGCATATCGTCGGCGTTGACCCATGCACGGATCTTCTCAAGCCAGTCACCCCAGGTAACCGGGTACAGATCCCAGTCGATGTTGAACTTGTTGCGGAAGAACTCATCCTTTGCAGAGATGTTGGTCTTCTCAGCGTCAAGAACGTCCATCGAAATCGTGACGTGCGTGTCATAAGTGCTTTCAGCAGCGGCTTCGCCGCCCTCTTCACCTGCTTCTTCCGTGTCATCGGCGGGAGCCGCTTCCTCGGTCGTAGCTTCTGTGTCCTTCTCTGTTTCGTCTGTCTTTTCAGCCGCAGCCGTTGTCGTCTCTTCAGGAGTCGCCGGCTTTGTGCATGCAGCAAGACTGAAAACCATGACAAGAGCAAGGATCAGTGCTAACACTTTTTTCATTTTGTTTCTCCCTTCTAAATTTTTTTATTTATAGAGTAAAGCCTGCCTCAGCCGCTTTACATTCTATACACATGAGTTTTGCTTTGTTATCCCTTAACCGCGCCTAAGGTAAGACCGGTCAGGAAATAACGCTGCAGGAACGGGTAGAGCGCCATCAGCGGGAACACTGTTACAACGATACAGGCCATCTTGATGCCTTCGCCGTAGATCGGGGGTCTCGTATCGCCGGTCAGTGCCACCGTACTGATCGAGGTCGCACTGGAAATAATCTGACGCAGGGCCATCTGCAGCGGCCAGAGCTTGTTGTCCTTCAGGTAGAGCATTGCGCTGTACCATTCATTCCAGCGCTCCACCGCGTAGTAAATGGTGAAGGTTGCGAGGATCGGTTTGATCAGCGGCAGGACGATCTTGAAAAGGATCTGGATGTCATTCGCACCGTCCATCTTGGCCGATTCCTCGATTTCCGCCGGCAGTTCCGACATGTTCGAGGAAATAATCAGCATGTACGTGATCGATACACCGGTCGGAAGCACCAGAACCCAGAAGTTGCCAACCAGACCGAGCGCCTTGTAAAGCAGGTAGGTCGGGACCAGGCCGCCGCCGAAATACATCGTGAACACCAGGATGAATCTGAAAATGTTTCTGCCCGGCAGATCGCGCTTTGTAAATGCGTAGGCAAGAAGCACGGTCAGAACCATGTTGTAGATCGTGCCGATCACCGCGAGTACGACGGAATTCAGCATGGAGCGCAGAAGAAGCGGCGACTCGAAAACGAACTTGTAGTTTTCCCAGGTGACTCGTTTCGGGATCAGCATGAACGGCTGTCTCGTATAATCCGCCTGCGGTACGATCGAAACCAGGATCGTATTGTAGAACGGATAAACAATAACCAGTGCAAAGAGTGTCAGTATGATGAACAGTATGACGTCAAAAACATGTACGTGCCGCACCATATGGGCGCCGGCCACGACGTTTTCTTCTTCTTTGTATTTGTTCTTAGCCATAATCCAAAGCCTCCTTAGAGAATTGCTTATCGATGATCCCCGGATGCCTTCGTGCTTCGCACTCCCGCCATCGAAAGCTTGACGCTGCTTTCCGATGATCCACGGATGGCTCCGTGCTTCGCACTCCCGCCATCCTCCAAACACTCGGATTCACGCGCTGCCGCGCTTCATCCTCGTGTTTGTTCGGGAATCTCGTCCACCTGTCCCCCTGCATGCAAGCATGCGGGGCCAGTGTACGGATTCCCTTGGATCATCACATGATTCCATCATGCCCGAACAGCTTCGCGATCTGGTTCGCGCTGATCAGAAGGATAAAGTTGATGACGTTCTTGAACAGACCGACCGCGGTAGAGAAGCCGTAGTCCATTGCCGTACTCGACTGGAAGGTGATTCTGTAAATGTAGGTATCGATGACATCACCGACATCGAATACCGGCGCCGAGTACAGGTTGAAGATCTGGTCGAAGTTCGCGTTCATCATATTACCGATCTGGAGAATCAGCATGATGATGATCAGGCTCGTGATTTCCGGAAGTGTAATGTGAACGATTCTCTGGAAGCGGTTCGCACCGTCGACGATCGCTGCTTCATGAAGCGAAGGATCGACGCCGGCGATAGCGGCAAGATACAGGATGGTGCCCCAGCCGCCCTCCTTCCAGATATCGGAGATGATCAGCAGCGGCCGGAACGACTTGGAGTTGTACAGGAAGTTCCAGTTCGCAACAGCGTTCGGATTGAACTTGCTGACAACGCTCTTTACGACGCCCGTGTCACCGAAAAGGTTCAGGACCATGCCGGCCACGACAACCCAGCTGAGGAAATGCGGGAAGGTGTAAATCGTCTGCATGACCTTCTTGTAGCGCTTCATGGTCATCTCATTGATCAGAATTGCCAGAATGATTGGGAAGGGGAATCCGAAAACCAGCTTCAGAAGAGAAATAATGAAGGTGTTCTTTGTCGCGTTCCAGAAAGCCTTCTCTCTCCACAGACTCTGGAAATGCTTCCATCCGATATTCTTGCTGGAGACCAGATAGCTGTACAGTCCCTTGGAGCCGAAGGTCGGCGTGAATTTCTTCCACGCAAGCGCAATGCCCGGCAGCGGCAGATAACGGAAAATGATGATGACGGCAAGTCCCGGCAGCAGCATAAACAGATAAATCCACTTATACTGCCAGATCTTTTTGAGCACCGTCTTACGCCTTTTGGCCTTCTGCGCGTCTTTAATCGCCTGTAAATTAAATTCACTCATGGGTAAGCGTCCTTTCAAATTGAGCAACTGACTTAACCAAATGACGTTTAGGCTGATTTAGCCTTCGATTAACAAGGACAATTTACCATGTTTACCGGTACTTGTCAAGAAGTTTTGTCTAAAATGTGAAGTTTTTTTGAACGGTTTGGGGGCTTTTTATGCAGAATTTCAGCCAACCTGTCATTTTACATTTTTCGGCAATAACTAAATTTAAACTAATTTAGCTAATTTACTCTTGAAAAATAATTTTATTTGGGATATGATATGATCAGCAGCAGACAATTTTGTTTGTAATATTCATAGAAAGGTCATATTATGAAGAAAGAAATACGGCAGGCAGATATTGCGGAGGCTTTGGGCGTAAGTATTGTCTCTGTCAGTAAAGCGCTCGCCGGAAAAAGCGGTGTCGGCCCGGAGCTGCGTAAAAGGATTCTGGAAAAGGCCGAGGAAATCGGCTATATGCTGCCGCAGGCCGCACCGGAAAGCGAGAGCACTTCACTGAATCTCGCCCTGATCCATCACGAGAAATTTGTAGAGCAGAA
The DNA here is from genome assembly GCA_946630765.1 of uncultured Lachnospiraceae bacterium. Next base: position 6,213 of record CAMOZF010000080.1, read on the forward strand.
TATTTCCTTCTACAGCAAGCTCACCCAGCAGCTGATGGTACATGCGCAGAAATCCGGCGATTATATTCTGAGCGAGGTCATCCCGCGCGATATCGAAAAGAATCCGGCACTGCCGCGTGTGATTTCGGAAGGAAAAGCGGACGGACTGATCATTCTCGGAAACTTCGGACAGAATTATCTGCATTTCCTTTCGGAGCACCTGACAGTTCCCTATGTGCTTCTGGACAGCTACGGACGCGGCATCGGCTCCGACGCCATTATCTCCGACGGCTATTACGGCGCCTATACGATGACCAATTACCTGTTCGGACTCGGCCACAGAAAGATCGCCTATGTCGGGACCCCGCTGTCAACCGGTTCCATCACGGACCGTCTTTTCGGCTATGAAAAGGCACTCGCCGAGCACGGCCAGGCAAAAAGAACCGATTACATCATCGAAGACCGCGGCGCGGACGGCATCATCTATTCCGCGGATCTTCTGAGGCTTCCTCAGGATATGCCGACCGCGTTTTTCTGCAACTGCGATACCACGGCCTCCGTCCTGATCCGGCGCCTGCAGAGTGAAGGCTACCGTGTGCCGGAGGACATTTCCGTCGTCGGTTTTGACAATTTCCTCGCCCCCGGCGCCTGCGATATCGCGATCACCTCCTACGAGGTCGACCTGGACCGGATGGCAAAATGCGCAGTCAACCTGATCTCGAGAAAGGTTCGCGGCGTCCACTACCGGAAAGGCCTCTACATCATGGAGGGCCACATCGTCGTCAAGGACAGTGCAAAAGCAGTTTCCTGATTCAATCCAAACTTTCTTATATTCCTCCTTTTAAAACGGGCAGAGGCTTCCACCTCTGCCCTTCCGCTTTTTCAAATGAAGCGCTGAAAATCATCACTTCCGCTTCGGCCGGAGTTTCATCGCGAAGCCGCCGTTCACGCTCTCCGGGATCTCCACACAGTCTCCCTTCTTTACGGTAAATGTCCGGTGCAGCGTCTTGTGAATGTCATGCTGATGCTGACAGGGCCGCTGGAACATTTCCTCCAAAGAGGCGACAATCTCCGGCGTCATTTCGCCAAGCGCGCCGACGGCCGCATCTGATGGCCGAAGATCCGACAGATCGTCCTGCCAGATTTCCGCGGTGTATTCCGCGTCTTCCAGAAAATCGAAGCAAACCTCCGCATTCCTCGGTCTTCTTGCGCAGATGCCCGCAACAAACCACGATCTGCCCTTCTTTCTGGCCATCGTGACAAAGCTTGCCGGACTGCCCTCAAGAAGCCGGCTTTCATCCCAGGAAGTCGGAAGCCCCGACAGGAATTCACGGCAGACATTGGACTGGACGGTCTCCTTCCGCTCGCCGCAGTGCGTGATATAGCTGACAAAGATCAAAGGAAGCGCCGTCTGGTGCGCGTCAGTCGTCCCGGTCAGATAAGTCGCGTAGGAAATGGGTGTGTAGTCCATCGGGCCCATGACATTTCTTGTAAAC
>CAMOZF010000081.1 GCA_946630765.1 uncultured Lachnospiraceae bacterium
TCCATGTCCGCCCAGAAGCCGACCGTGCCGGAGAAATCCTCCCACATGCCCTTGTATTTCCAGACAGACTCCTTGCATTTCTCAATGAAGGGCTCCATGCCGTATTCTTCAATCTGGTCCTTGCCGTTTAAGCCGAGCGCCTTCTCGACCTCCAGCTCCACCGGCAGACCGTGGGTATCCCAGCCGGCCTTTCTCGGGACATAATAGCCCTTCATCGTCCGGTAGCGCGGGATCATATCCTTGATCGCACGGGTTTCCACGTGGCCGATATGCGGCTTGCCGTTTGCGGTGGGCGGGCCGTCATAGAAGGTATAAACCGGGCAGCCTTCACGTTCTTTTTCGCTCTTTCTGAAAATATCATGCTCTTTCCAGAAGGCTTCGATTTTCTTTTCTCTTTCGACAAAATTCTGATCTGTCGGAACTTTATTATACATAAGCACCTCTTGCTGGATGGTATGAGGCTTTTAAAGGCGTACGAAAGAACTCTCCTGCGTACGCCTTCCTGACCCTTTTTCTCGTTTTACTGTGCGGACTGAAGCTGCGTCTGAAGTGTGCTCTCGTACATCGGGATCACCTTCTTAATCTTCGGGAAGGTACTCTCGTATACATGGAAATGACCGTACTGCTTTGCAAGCTCTGCATAGCGTTCGGAGAAAAGCTTCATCTTTCTCTGAACAAGCTCGGTCTCCTCCGCCGTTTTTCTGAGCTCCGGATCGTCGTCGTTGACGCTTCGGATCACGCAGGCAGTGATGGTGCCGTTGGACGCGGTATTGTCGATCATGCCGCATTCGCCGGTCTTCAGGTTCCAGGCAAGCGCACGGTAGTCATCGGGCTCCGCGCCTTCCTCGGCCTTGTCATCGGGGGTAATGGTCATCGTTCCGGTCGAAACGACACGGACCGTCGGATCGTCGGTATAGGCCGCGACGATATCTTCCACGGTATCGCCGGCCTCCAGCCTTTCAAGGACCTCGGCGGCAACCTTCTCACGAACAGCCGTCTGCTCTTCCTCGGAATAGGTCTCGGCTACGGCTTCACTCTCGGCTTCTTCAGTGCTCTCTGATTCTGCCGCGGATTCCGTTTCCTTCTCGGAAGCTGCGGTTACAAAGAGGCCTTCCGCCTTCTTTCTCGTGAACTCTTCGTAATCAAAATTGGTATCGACGTCTTCAACCAGGGCAAGATAGGTCTTCACTGCCAGGGCATTCTCATGGATAAACTGATCAAGAAGCTCGTCGGTGGCGCCGGAAGCCTCAAGAACAGCGGCTCTCTCCGCCTTGAAGGCAGCAATAGTTTCCTGCACCTTTGCCTCGTCCTCAGCACTCAGCGTAATGCCCAGCTCCGCCGCCTTTTTCAGCAGGCGCTTGGTCTGCAGAACTCTGTTTGCGCCCTCGGAATAGTTCAGCTCATAATAGCTTCTGCCGTTTTCCTCGTTCTCCCAGAACTTCTCGTAGTCGCCGTACATATAGAGAATCATCTGCTCGGAGAGCTTCTCAACGTCGTACTGAGAGGCGTAAATATAAAGCTTCAGTTCCTCGAGGGAATAGTTCTCTCCTTCCAGAACCACTGCTGTCGTTTCTTCATCTGTTCCCGTAACTGCTCTTTCACAGGCCGTAAGACCTGCGATCATAAGGCATGCCGCAATCAAAAGCGCTGCTACTCTGGCTGCCGTCTGTTTCATCATTTCCTCCTCCTGAATGGAAAGATGCCAGTCTTCCCATCATATAAACACTAACTAAGTGATTTTAGCACATTTTCCTCAGATTAGCAACTCTTTTATCTCGTAAAGCACGCTTTTCAGGACATCCAGCACGGATTCGTCCTTTTTTTCGCGCAGATTCAGGCGATGCCACGACAGTCCCGGCGTCTCGCCCGGAAGGAAGCGCATCGCGCCCTTCATCTTCGCGATCAGCACCGGAATGTTCTCGGTCTTCACATTCGCATAGGGCACGAAGCGGAACAAAAGCTCGTTTTCGTTGCCCTTGACCTCCGAGATATAGACGGATTTCGCGATGTTCCGGAGCACGCTGACCCGAAGCAGCTTCTCCACGGCCTTCGGCGGATCGCCGAAACGGTCGGTCAGCTCCTCCAGAAGCTCTTCCTGGTCCTCTTCGTTCTGAATCAGGGAAATTCGCTTGTAGATCTCGAGCTTCAGGCTCTCGCTGCCGATGTAGTTTGAAGGAATGTAGGCGTCCTCCCGGATATCCAGAAGCGTGTCGAAATCCTCCTGCCCCTGCGGAAGGCCGCGCGCCTTCTTCACGGCCTGTGCGAGCATTTTGCAGTAGAGATCGTAGCCGACCTCCGCCATGTGACCCGACTGGGCGTTCCCGAGAACCGCGCCCGCGCCCCGGATCTCCAGATCCTGCATCGCGATCTTGATGCCGGAGCCAAGCTCCGTAAACTGCCGGATCGCCTCGAGCCTCTTCTGGGCCTCCTCGGTCATCATCCGGTTTTTACGGTACATGATAAAAGCATAGGCCTGGCGGCTCGCGCGTCCCACGCGGCCCCGAAGCTGATAAAGCTGCGACAGGCCGTAGCGTTCGGCGTCATGGACAATGATCGTATTGACATTCGGGATGTCCAGGCCCGTTTCTATGATGGTCGTCGTCACGAGGACATCGATTTCCCCTTCAATAAAGCTGAGCATCTGCTTTTCCAGCTCCCGCTCGGACATTTTGCCGTGGACAAAGGCGACCTCGGCGTCCGGCACGAGTCCCTGGATTTTCGCGGCCACATCCGCGATGTCCTGCACGCGGTTGTAGACATAGTACACCTGGCCGCCGCGCTGGATTTCGCGCGAAATGGCCTCTCTGACGAGCTCCTCGTCATATTCCATGACATAGGTCTGGATCGCGAGACGGTCCGTCGGCGGCTCCGAAAGAACGCTCATGTCCCGGACGCCGATCATGCTCATGTGAAGCGTCCGCGGAATCGGCGTTGCGGAAAGCGTCAGCACATCGACGGTCTTTCGCATCTGCTTGATCTGTTCCTTGTGCTTCACGCCGAAACGCTGCTCCTCGTCGATAATCAGAAGCCCGAGATCCTTGAATTCCACGTCCTTACTGAGGATCCGGTGCGTTCCGATCACAATGTCCGCCTCGCCGCGCCGTAGCGCCGCGATCGACTGCTTCTGCTGTTCGGGCGTGCGGAAACGGGAAAGCAGCTCAACCCGCACCGGGAAGTCCGCCAGCCGCTCGATAAAGGTATTGTAATGCTGCTGCGCAAGAATCGTCGTCGGGACGAGGTAGGCCACCTGCTTGCTGTCCTGAACGGCCTTGAAGGCTGCCCGGAGCGCGACCTCGGTCTTTCCGAAGCCAACGTCGCCGCACAGGAGCCGATCCATGATCTTCCCGGACTCCATGTCGTTTTTCACCTCGAGGATCGCCTGCTGCTGGTCGTCCGTTTCCTCGTAGGGGAACATTTCCTCGAATTCCTTCTGCCAGACGCTGTCCTTGCTGTAGCGGAAGCCTTCGGCATTTTCCCGGAGCGCGTAAAGCTCCACGAGCTCCTCCGCAACCTCCGAAACCGCTGCCCGCACCCGCGTCTTCGTGCGCTTCCAGTCCGGTCCGTCGAGCCTTGAGAGCTTCGGCGGCTTCGCGTCAGAGGAGGCGTATTTCTGCACGACGTCGATATTGGTTACCAGCACGAAAAGCGTGCCCGAGTTCCCGTAGCTGATCTTCATGTAATCGCGCGCCACGTCGTCCGCGACACGGTTCACGATGCCCTGATAGATGCCGATGCCGTAGCTTTCGTGGACGACATAATCGCCGACCGAAAGCTCCGAGAAGTTCCGGATCTTCTGTCCGCCCTCGAATTTCGGCTTCCGCCGCCTTTTCTTCTCGCTGCCGAGGATGTCGCCCTCCGTGAGGAGCATGAATTTCAGCATCGGATAGGAGAAGCCCTTCGTCAGATGGCCGGGCGTGACAAGCATGGTCCCGGGCTCGATCTCCTCCGTCCGCTCCTCCTCGTAATAGGCGCGGAGGCCGTATTCCCGAAGCTCCTCCGCCATACGGGAGCCGCGGGTCCTCGAGGGCACCATCAGCATCACCGAATATTTTCTTGACAGGACCTCGCGAAGATCCGTGACCAGTCCCTGGAAATTCCCCTGATAGCTGATCTGCGGCTGCACGTCCATCAGGAAGCTCTTCGTGACGTGCAGCATCGGCGGCCTGCTGTCAAAGCCGGTCAGAACGAGTGTCCTGCCGCTGTCCATCGCCGAAAATGCCCGCTCGCAGGGCAGGAGGATTTCCCCCTGCAGCGGAAATGCCCGGCCCTTCTCGAGGCGCATCCGGAGACTTTCGGCAAATTCCGCCTCGGTCCCGCGGCCCTGTTCGAGAAGCCTTGCCGGCTCGAGAAGACAAAGAAGCGTCTCCGCCGGCAGATACTGAAGAAGCGTATCGCTCTCCTTGTAGAAATACGGCGCCAGCGTCTCCAGCTGTCCCCGGAAATACCCGTCGGAAATCTCGTCCGCCGCTTCCCGGTACAGCGCCTGAAGAGCCGCCGCCTCCTCATACTGGTTCTGCTTCTTAAAGTTCTCAATCAGCGCGTCATAGTCTTTTTTCAGCCGCGCCTTTGCGCGTTCGATATGCTCCTCCCGGACAAAAAGCTCCGAGGCCGGGAACACGGACACCGCTTCTCTCCGCTCCTCGGAGATCTGCGACTCCGCGCTGAAGACGCGGATCGTATCGATCTCGGTGTCCCAGAATTCCACGCGGTACGGCTGCTCCTCGGTAATGTCGAAAACGTCCAGAATGCCGCCGTGTACGCTGAATTCGCCCGGCGCCTCCACGCGCGCCACGCGTTCATATCCAAGGGAAATCAGGCGCCTGATGACGGCGGAGAGCTCACACTCCGCACCTTCTTCGAGGTCCAGGATCCGGTCCTCGAATTCTTCAAAGGGTGCCAGCGTATTCATCATCGCGGCCATCGTCGTAACGATGATATAGTCGCCGCCCTCCCGGATCTGCCGCAAAACGCGCATGCGCTCTCTCGTGATCTGTCCGGAGCGCACGTCCGCCTGATAGAATAAAAGGTCCTTTTCCGGGAACAGCAGCACATGCGGCGAAAACTCCCTGAAATCCGCCAGCAGAAGCCGCGCTTCGGCCTCCGAGAACGTCACAGCGAGGCGGGCATGAAAACTGCCCGCCTGACTCATGATATGCGCGCGCTGCGACTGCGTGGTTCCCGAGAGAACCACCGGCCCTTCGCCTTTTGAAAGAAGCTCCGACGCCTCGTTGAAGGCTGCGATTTTCCGGAGCACAAGATCCAAAGGATTCACTTACGGCCTCTTTCCGTTAAAGCGGTTCATCGCCTCCTCCGGGCTCTCCGAAAGAAGGACAACCGCTGCTTCTGCCGCAGATTCGGCAGCCTCTTTCATTGTTTTCTGTTCTTCCTGCGTAAAATGCGAAAGTACAAAGCTGATCAGATCCATCTGCTCCGGCTGCTTTCCGACGCCGATCCGAATCCTCGGAAAATCCTGCGAGGCCAGCTCGAGAATGATGTTTTTGAGTCCGTTGTGGCCGCCGGCGGATCCGTTTTTCCGGATTCTCAGCACCCCGAGGTCCAGATGCACGTCGTCACAGAACACCAGAATGTCTTCCGGCGGAACATTGTAGTACTCCGCCGCGTCCCGGATACTCTCCCCCGAGAGATTCATATAGGTCTGGGGCTTCAGAAGAAGCGCCGGAATGCCTTCGATCAGGCCTTTTCCGCACAGTGCGCGGTGTTTTTTCGTCGTGACGCTGATATTATACTTATCCGCCAGCGCATCGATCGCCATGAATCCCGCGTTATGGCGGGTATTTTCGTATTTTTTGTCAGGATTTCCAAGCCCTGCGATAATGATCATAACTTCCTCATTGTATTTCTGTCATCCCGTCCAATCACTCCTCCGCGGCGGGAAGGGTCGAGCCGTCGACGCCCTCCGGCACGGCAACGCCGATCACCGGGAAGGGGCGGTCACGGTCAATGACCTCCAACGGATCAATAATATCCGAAAGGATCTCGTTCTCCGGGTAGAGACAGGCCTTATAGAGAAGCATGCCGTCCAGGTTTCTTCTGCCCTGCCGGAAATAGCCGCTGCCGCCGGCCTCCTTATTGTACTGCACCCAGGCATGGGTGGAGGAGTCGACATTGCAGAAGTAATTGAAGCCCTTCTGCTTCAGATAGGTGTACATCTTGTTGTCGTCCGTGTATCCTCTCCACGAACCGATATCCGCGCCGAAGGCAAAGATGATAATGTCCACGTCCCCGAGAAGCGGCTTCACCTCCTGCTCCCACCAGTCGGTGTCGCGGTAGAAGCGCTCCGTGGGATTGCCGTCGGCGTCGCGTACCTTGCCCATATCCATGTGGCCCCAGGTGTGGCTGGCAAATTTCCAGCCGGTATCCTTGAGCCGCTGCACCACGGCCTTCGCGGTCTCGCGGTCCTGCTCGATATTCGGATTCTCGTATTCATAGGTCTCGGGCCAGCGTTCATAAATGCTCAGGTCCACCTTCGCGGGATCCTTGGAGCCGTAGCTGATCTCCGAGGTCCGGTAGCCGAGGATGCCGTTATAGCCGGTCAGCGCAATCGTGCCCTTCGCACCGTGATAGGAGAAATCCGGGTGTGCGTCGACAAAATCGTCGAGAAGCGGAACCACATCGAAGTTTCCGATCTCCTTCGTGCCGTCCGGAAGGTCCATTTCACAGTCCACGGAGCCGTCCTCGGCGATCACGAGACGGCTCGCGAAGCCGCCGGTTTCCTTCATGTACTCGTAGTAGGAAAGGTCGTCTATCGAAAGCACGAAGGGCGTCTTCCCCTCCGGCAGCCAGATTTCCTGCATCGTCATCTGCTGCGTGCCGTCGGCAAGCGTCTCCATTTTGCAGATGTCCGAGAGGTGAACGAGCACATAGCCGCGCGCGTACATGGTCTCCATGATGCTGTTGAACTCGGGAATCGTCGTCATGACCTGGTTGTATTCGTCGCGCTTGTAGCTTCCGAAGGCCACGTCCTTGTCCGCAATCAGCGAATGGAAGAAGATATGCGTGATCTGCGTGTTGTCCTTCCATTTCACGAGCTTCATCTTCTCCGCTTCACAGGTCTGAACAAAGCCGAGAAGTGCCGCGTCCGATTCATAGCCCGGGACATTTGTCTTAATGTGCTCGACCGCCCGGTCATAATCGTACATGGCCGCGAAGCGCTTCGCCTCCTCATAGACCGCGCCGTACTGCTGTGCCGGTTCAGGCTCCGCCGTTGTCGGCGGCTCGGTCATTTCTTCGGGGCTTGTCGTGCTCACAACCGGAATGGTCTCGGGCTGGTCCTTGTCTTTTCGCTGGACGAGCCGGACGATCAGAAATACGATGCCCGCAAGGAGCAGCAGCACCAAAAGAAGCAGAAGCCCCATGCGAATAAGCTGCTGCCGGCGCCTTTTTTTCCTTCTTGCTTCCCTTTCGGCCGCGCTCGGGCGGCGTCTTACGGGTGTACCTGTTTCCTTTTTCGGACTTTCCTGTGAATTCAGCTCTTCTCTATCCATAATCGGCCTCGTTGTTTATTAATATGTCATGGGATCGATCCCCCCACCCGCTTCGCTCGGTATGGCGCAAGACGAAATCAAAGATTTCTGT
>CAMOZF010000082.1 GCA_946630765.1 uncultured Lachnospiraceae bacterium
TCGGCGGGTATGACGAGCATCTGATCTTCGAGGGCCTGAATGAGCCGCGGCTGGTCGGAACCGACGTCGAATGGAGCGTGAGAAAAGGTGATGCAGCCTCCGAGGACGCGGTCGCCTGCATTAATGAGCTGAACCAGCTTTTTGTCGATACGGTGCGTGCCTCCGGCGGAAATAATGAGACGCGCTATCTGATGGTGCCGGGCTATGCGGCGTCCCCGGACGGCGTTCTGACGAGCGGCTTCTCGATCCCCGCAGATCCTGCGGATCCGACGGGCGAGCAGCACCGGATCATTCTGGAGGTGCATGCCTATACACCGTATGATTTCGCGCTGAAGCCGGGCGGCGGCTCACTTTTCCAGGTGAAGCTTGAAGTCTGCACGAGAGACATTAACGCGTTTATGGACCGCCTGTACAAGACCTATGTTTCGAAGGGCGTTCCGGTCGTGATTGACGAATTCGGCGCGGTTTCCCGGCTCAATAAGGAAGGCGAGCTGAATGTTCAGGACCGCGTGGAGTATTCGGCATACTATACGGCCTATGCGCGTGCGCACGGCATGAGCTGCTTCGTCTGGGACAACGGCGCGGCGGAAGGGGACGGAGAGCTGTTCGGTCTCTACAGCCGCAGCGGGAAGTATTTTATCTTCCCCGAGATCGTGGAAGCTCTTGTAAAGTACGGAAAGTGACGTTTTTCAAATCAACTTCAGAAGGAGGTACTATTCATGTTCTTTCATGTCAGTGTAAATGGCTGCGATCGCGGAAACGGGTCGGAGAATTCGCCCTTCCGCAGCATCGGGAAGGCCGCCTCGATTGCGCTGCCCGGCGATACCGTCAAGATCCACGCCGGCGTCTACCGTGAATGGGTCAGCCCGGCAAACGGCGGGACGGAAGATCACCGCATCGTTTACGAAGCCGCAGGGGACGGCGAGGCCGTGATCAGCGGCGCGGAGATCGTCACCGACTGGACGGACGAAGGAAACGGCGTGTGGCGCACCCGCGTTCCCAATACGCTTTTTACGTACCGGAATCCCTTTGATACCCCGGTTTACGGCGACTGGCTTTTCAGCGAACTGCCTGCCTGTCATCTCGGACAGGTCTATCTCAACGGAAAATCGCTCTACGAACGTCCGACGCTCGAAGAAGTGAAGCATCCCGAACCCTGGCCGGAAGCGAAATACCCGGAGGATTCGCTCCTGGCGTGGTACTGCGAGGTTGACGGCACATTTACGACGATCTGGGCGAATTTCGGCACGGCTGATCCCAGGAAGGAGTGCGCGGAGATTAATGTCCGGCCGTTCTGCTTCTGGCCCGAAAAGACCGGGCGCGACTATATCACGGTCCGCGGTCTGACCCTTCGACAGGCTTCGCCGCAGTGGGCGCCGCCGACAGCGCTTCAGGAGGGCCTGATCGGTCCGCACTGGGCGAAGGGCTGGATCATCGAAAACAACAAAATCTGCGAGTCGACCTGCTCCGGCATCAGTCTCGGAAAGGAGATCTCCACCGGCCAGAACGAGTGGTCCGATCTGAAATTCAAGTTCGGCACCCAGCGCGAGCAGGAGGTTATTTTCCGCGCGCTTCACAGCGCCCATTGGGATAAGGAACATGTCGGCAGTCATATTGTTCGTTACAACGAGATCTCGGAGTGCGAGCAGTGCGGCATTGTCGGACATCTCGGCGCGGTTTTCAGTGAAATCTACGGAAACCGCATCCACCACATTCATCACAAGATGACCTACCACGGCGCGGAGGTGTCGGGCATCAAGCTACACGCCTCGCTGGATGTGAATATCCATGACAATGTCTTCTACAGCAGCTACCGGGCCGTCTGGTTCGACTGGCAGGCGCAGGGAACGCATCTGCACCACAACCTCTGCTTCGACAACCGTTCGGAGGACCTTTTCGTGGAGGTCTGTCACGGCCCGTACATGGTTGATCACAACCTGTTCCTGTCGGCGATGAACTTCCGGAATGTTTCGCAGGGCGGCGCCTTTGCGCACAACCTTTTTGCGGGGCGTATCGTGATCAATCCGGACCGCGGCCGCATGACGCCTTACCACTTCCCGCATGAAACGGCGGTGGCCGGCTATACAAATATCATCGGCGGAGACGATCGTTTCATCCAGAACATTTTCCTGCGCGACGAGGATCCGAACGACGAGCCTGTTCCGATGGGCTTTTTCGAGCATCTGCCGCTCCCCGAGCGCACGCAGGAGGAGCTTGAAAAGGACAAACAGGCGAAGATGGAAGGACTCCCGACGAAAAACAACGCGACCCTTTACCCGGTCGGACTGCGTTCCTACGATGAATATCCCGGCCCGGATGACAAATTCTGGGAGAAGCCCTTCGGCCCCTGGATGCTGTCCGCGCACCTGCCGTGCTGCATGAAAAATAATCTTTACCTCAATAACGCGCGGCCGAGCGCGATCGATGAGGGGGCAGTAGAGAAGGCGGAGCCCGGCATCAAAATCACACTGGATCCTGATCAGGGAAGCGTGTCTCTGACCGTCGATCCGAAGGTCCTTCGCGGCCTTTCGACCGTGACTGTCACGAGTGATCTCCTTGGTAAATCGTATCACGCAGAAGAGCGATTTGAAGAGGCGGACGGTACGGATTACATCCTTGACCGGGATTATTTCGGTAATTCGCGGCCTTCCGGAAATCCGATGCCGGGGCCGTTTGAGATCGAAGGCGACGAACCGGTGAGCTTCACATTGTAACAAAAAACTGAATAAAATCAAGGAAAAGCGGTACCTGTCTTCAAAAATACGAAGGGGTACCGCTTTTTTGTGTTCGGCCGGCGATTTTCGATTTTTCGACTTCGAGGGGAAAAATGGTTGACTTGGTAAATCGTTTTTCCTATAATGCATTTGTGCAAACTGATGAGGCGCCGTCGGTTTGCATCTTTAAAAGTTGTTGGAAAGGTACATGGAAAAAACGACAATTATGTGAAAGGAGCAATGAAAAATGTCTAAATTTTTCAAAAGAGCTGCTGCTGTTCTTATAGCATGTTTCATGCTGATGGGACTTGTAGCCTGCACCAAGCCCGGTACAGACGCTACGACACCCGCAGCTGACGGCGGAACAACTGCTGAAGCCAAGGACAATGGCGGGGATACCGCGAAGTCCGGCGATTATGTCAAGCTTGTTGTCTGGGCTGTAGGAAATGCTGATACCGCGGACTGTGAAGAGGTAGCAGAAGAGGTCAACAAGATTGCACGTGAGAAGATCGGCTGCGAGATTCAGCTGGTTCGTGGACAGGACGGAGAGCAGATTAACCTGGCTCTGACCACCGGTGAACCGATCGACCTTCTTTGCTACAACAATATCAATGGCCAGTTCAATACTGTAGTTAACAACAACTGGGCTTATCCGCTTGACGAGCTTCTGGAGAAATACGGCCAGGGCGCAAAGGCGGTCATCAACCAGTATGACCTGGATGCCTGCAAATACAAGGGTGTTCTGTATGCTCTCCCCAACCAGAAGGATACTTCCCGTGCAGCAGGTTTTGCAATGCGTAAGGACATCTGCGATGAACTTGGAATCACCGTTCCCGAGACTGGTACTTACGAAGAAATGCATGACATCCTTGTAAAGGTTCATGAAGCTCATCCCGAAATGTATCCGCTGGTTCCGACATGGGCAGGCGGCGGCATGCAGACCACGCTGCCGAACGATCCGCTGGGCGACGGCCTTGGTATCCTTGAGGATGCCCGTACAGACAACACGACTGTTGTCAACCAGGCTGAAACCGAATCCTTCAAGAAGTTCTGTGAAATGATGTGGCAGTGGAATCAGGAAGGCCTGATCATGCCTGATGCGACAACCACGACTGAGAACGCGCTGCTTTCCACGAACGGATTTGCAATGTTCGAAAACTGGAAGCCGGGCAAAGAGCTCGAAGTTTACAAGGGCAACGGCAAGGAAGTTTACTTCATGAAGATCCATGGCCCGATCAAGCACACCGCGATCCCGAACGGCAACTCCTGGATCATTCCTTATTCCACCAAGCATCCTGAAGAAGCGATGAAGATGTGGAACCTGATGTATACGGATCCGGATGTTTCGAACCTTCTGATCAACGGTATCGAAGGCAAGCACTGGGTATGGGCAAATGACGAGCATACGCTCATCAAGTCCCCGGATGGTGTTGACCCGAATGCTTCCGGTTACTCATCGGTTGACTGGTCCTGGCCGAATCAGCAGATCACTCCTGTTTGGGAAGGTGCTGAGGATCCGGATCTCTGGACCAAGCTCAATGAGTTCAATAACAGCGGCGTTCCGAGTCCTGCAATGGGCTTCATCTGGGACAGCACAAGCGTTATGAACCAGGTTACCGCCTGCAACAACGTTGCTTCTACTTACAGAACCGCGCTGATGTGGGGCTCCATCGATCCTGAGGAGAACATTCCGAAGTACATCGAAGAGCTGAAGGCAGCCGGTATTGATGACATCATTGCCGAGAAGCAGAAACAGCTTGATGCTTTCCTTGCAAGTAAGAAGTAATTCTGCCTGACAGAAAAAAACCAACACAAAAATGCAGGTGTCAAAAGCTTTTTTGACACCTGCATGATTAATTCATGTGAAAGGGGGGCGGATTACACTTGAAGAAATTTGCAAAAACAATGAAGCATTTCTGGCCGTTGTATCTGATGTTCATACCCGGCACAGTGTATCTTTTCATCAATTCCTATATTCCGATGTTCGGCATCCAGATTGCCTTCAGACAGTACAATGCCGCACTGGGAATATACGGAAGCCCGTGGTGCGGACTGAAAAACTTTGAATTCCTCGTCAAGACCAAGGATGCTTGGATCATGATCAGAAACACCGTACTTTACAATGTGGTGTTTATCATCCTGGGTACGATTCTGGCTGTAACAACGGCCATCATCCTGAATGAGATCCGCAACAAAACAGCAAAACAGTTATATCAGACGATCATTCTGATCCCGTTTTTGATCTCGATGGTCATCGTCAGTTATCTGGCCTTTGCTTTCCTGAGCACCAGTAACGGTTATATCAACAACTCGCTGTCAAAGATTTTCGGCATCAAGCCGATTGACTGGTACAATACACCGAAGTACTGGCCGTTTATTCTTGTGATCATTAATGTCTGGAAGGGCATTGGATATAATATGATCCTCTATTACGCGACCATCTGCGGTATTGACGGTTCCCTCTATGAAGCAGCGGTTGTGGATGGCGCTTCCCGTTGGCAGAGGGTTGTGCATGTCACGCTGCCTGGTCTGAAATCAACGATCATCATTCTGACACTGATGGCGCTCGGCGGAATCTTCCGTTCCGATTTCGGTCTTTTCTATCAGGTGCCTCAGAACTCCGGCCCGCTGATGAATGTGACGCAGACAATCGACACCTACGTATACCGCGGACTGATGCAGAACAACAATATCGGAATGTCTTCCGCAGCAGGTCTCTATCAGTCGGTTGTCGGTTTTGTGCTGGTAATGACTGCCAATCTGGTCGTTAGAAAGATTGACAGTGACAGCTCACTGTTCTAAGAAGGAGGCGACATATGGTACAAAAAGACAGGGGATTTCAGATCTTCGCAAATGCACTGATGATCTTTCTTGTGATCTGTGTGCTTGCACCCTTTTTCCTTATGCTTATGTCATCGCTGACCGATGAACAGACGCTGATCGCAAACGGTTACAGCTTCTTCCCGGAGAAATTCAGTATCTATGCTTATAAGTATCTGATTGTTCAGTCCGGCTCAGTGGCCCGCGGCTACATGATCTCCATCCTGATCACGGCGGTCGGAACAGTCTCCAACCTGTTCATTACGATACTTTTCGCATATCCGCTTTCCAGAAGAGAGCTTCCCGGAAGAAATATTTTCGCGTTCTATCTTTTCTTCACGATGCTTTTCTCGGGCGGTCTGGTTCCTGCGTATCTGATGTGGACACAGACATTCCACATCCGCAATACGATCTTCGCACTCCTGGTGCCGGGACTTCTGATGAGCCCCTTCAACGTCATTATGATGCGTACCTACTTCACGACGAATATTCCGGACGAAGTTATCGAGGCGGCACGTATTGACGGCGCGAATGAGTTCAAGATCATTGCGAGAATCGTCTTCCCGATGGCAGTTCCGATCACCGCGACGATCGGCCTTCTGGTGGGCCTTGCATACTGGAATGACTGGATGAACGGTCTGTATTATATCAATGACGATAAGCTGTACAGTATTCAGGTACTGCTGATGAAGATTCAGAGAAATCTGGATCAGCTCAGACAGCAGGCGCAGAACGGCAGCGGCAACGTCAACCTGGCGGAGCTTCCGTCAACCTCAGTCCGTATGGCGCTGACCGTCATCGGTATTCTGCCCGTTATGATCATCTATCCCTTCCTTCAGAGATATTTCGTGAAGGGCATTACGATCGGTGCAGTAAAAGGGTAAAAGCAACAAATATCCTGAATTTATCAGGTCTTTCTGCGAGCCGCGATACACACAGCGCTCTTTTTCGGAAAGACCTGATTTTTTACGATCACAGGGAGAGCGATATGAGCATTGTTCTTGAGATTTTCACAATGGCGCCGGTGGAGGGCAAATACCCGGACGGACTCGCGAGAAGCGTGCATTTTGCGCTTCGGGAGGACGGAAGAAGGACCGAACTGAATCACGGCTACGGGATCCTCTTTGCAAAAGGAGAGATTTCATCCCGGGGCACGATTGTGCCGAAGGCGGTGAAAAATCCTCAGATCCTCCGGACGAAAGGCGGCGGCTTTCTGATCCGAGCGATACGTACAGAAGAAGACGGCGCGGAGGAGAAGACAGAAAAGATCCTGTACTGGATGTCGGAAGACCTGGTGCCCTTCAGGGAGCTCGCTGCGCTTCCGGAAAAGGAAAAATGCAGGGATACTTCCTTCCCGGATTCCGGAGAAGCTGGGCAGTGGTCCGATCAGGTTCTGATCACAGAGGAAGAGGCTGGAAAGGTGCTGGCATTCTGGAATCCGGCGCCGGGAAAGGCGCTGGTCAGTTTTCCGAAGGCGCGGGGCTTTGCGGATCCCGTATTCTTCCGGCACGAAGGAAAGTGGTATTTTCTTTTCACCAATGACAATGAAAATGATATCGGCCTGTATATCCGGGAAGGCGGCAGCATTGAAGAGCTCCTTTCGGATGACACACCGATGCATCTGATCCTGAAACCGGATCAGGCGCGCGGATTCATTCAGAACTTCTGGGCGCCGGAAATCCACGAGATCGGAGGGAATCTGTATATCCTTTTTGCGATCAGCAAAGAGGGCTTCGGCCCCTGCTGCCATATGATGCGGCTGAAAAAAGGCGGAGATCTGACAGATCCTTTGGATTATGAGACGCCGGTACCGGTGCTTCGGCCGGACGGAAGCCGGCTGACGCGTCCGGAGTACAGCCTGACGGAGGAAGAGAAAGCTGAGAACCGGCCGCTGATCCCGGAGTGTACGGACAGCCGCTTCGGGATTTCTCTCGACATGACCTATTTTGAGGACAGCGGTGAATCCTACCTTGTATGGTCGTATCGGAAGGACATCGGAAC
>CAMOZF010000083.1 GCA_946630765.1 uncultured Lachnospiraceae bacterium
CTCTGAGGAGACTTCCCGCGTCTCCGAAGAGGAAATGCAATCCCGCAGGCGAGTTTTATGTCACAATCGGCAGCGATTCATCCGAGCCGAGGGTAATTGCGTTTCCTCTGAGGAGACTTCCCGTGTCTCCGAAGAGGAAATGCAATCCCGCAGGCGAGTTTACAACCTCGTGTCAAATCTTCCGCAGAAGGGATCCACGGGGCTCGTGCCCTTGAATTCGCTGAGACCGAGCATCTTGTCGACCGTGGCCTTCAAGGTGAACTCGTTCAGTGTGTACGAATTGATGAAGGTTTTGATCTGCGGCGTGTCGATCAGGTGGTAGGGATTTGCGAAGGAGATCGCCATCGTCGGCAACTCCTGCGTAAACCAGGGAGCACCGGCGCCGGTCAGCGCGCCCTTCCACGACAGACGCACGACCGTATTGTTGGAGGCCGTCGTGAAGTTGAAGGCGAAGATCGCGAGATCGTATTTCGACTTGAACTCCTCCACATTGATCGGCTTGTCGGTAAATCCGCCGCCGCCCGGGGTGTCGAGCACGGTAAAGCCGCGCTGTTCAAGCTCCGCGCGAAGCTGTTTGTAAAGATCGTCCGTCTCGCCCATGAAGCCGCCGCTTTCCGATGCGAAGATCACGACGCGCGGATATTTTTCAGGAGAAATCGGAAGCAGCTGCTGCGTATCCTTGACCAGCGTCACTGCCTTGTCTGCGCAGTCCTCGGTCCACTTCAGGAACTGCGGATTCCGAAGCACGGAGAGTGCTTCCGGTCCGGGAACCAGCGTGCCGGCCGCCTTCTTCTCCGGGAGCTTCATCGCGGCCTTGGTGCCGAGAATTCTCGTTAAGGCCTCATCGAGACGCTCCTCGGAAAGGAGGCCTTCCTTGTAGCCTTCCAGCATGTAATTGTAGTCTTCTTCAAAGTCCTTGTTGAAAAGGAAGACATCGCAGCCGTTCTCGATCGCGGTCGGAACCGCTTTCTTACGCGGCATCGCGCACATGAAGCCGAGCATCGGGGTCGCGTCGGTTGAAATCAGGCCGTTGAAGCCGAGTTCGCCGCGAAGAAGGCCCTTCAGGAGCACCGGCGAAAGGGTTGCGGGAAGGTACGCTTCCTCGTCCGAAAGCGTCGGATCCAGCTTCTTCACCCAGGCCGGCTGCGCAATGTGGCCGACCATGACGGTTTCCGCGCCCTGATCGATCAGCTTCTTGTAGATCATTCCATAGGTCGCCATCCATTCGTCGGCGCTCTTATCGTTGATGGTGACATGAAGGTGCTGGTCGCGCTCGTCGCAGCCGTCGCCGGGGAAATGCTTGATCGAGACGATGAGACCCTCCTCCTTCGCGCCGCGAAGATAGCCCGAGCCGAACTTGTAAACGGTCTCCGGATCCGCACCGAAGGTCCGAAGGTTGGTGATCGGATTCCGCCAGTTGTTGTCAATGTCGATGATCGGCGCGAAGCTCCAGTTCACACCGACCGCCGCGCCTTCCGCGCAGGAAATCTTGCCGAGGTGATAGCCTTCCTCCGGATCGCCGGTCGCTGCAGCCTGCATCGGCTTGCCGAAGCTGGTGCCATCGACGGTCACACCATTGCCGCCGGCTTCCAGATTGGCCGCCAGGAAGAGCGGAATCTTCGCATTTTCCTGCAGGAAACGGTGCGTCTCCTGCGTTTCAGCCGCCGGGCCCGGACGGTACATCATGCCGCCGATGCCCTTCTCCAGCATCATTTTCAGGAAGCCGCGGTCCGTCGTGAAGCCGACCGGGCAGAAAAGCTGTCCGATCTTCTCCTCGAGCGTCATACTGTTCTTGGTATCTTCCACCCACTGGATCTGTTCATCTGTGAGGAAAAAGGGTTTTTCTTTTAAATTGACCATATCAACTCCTTAAAAAAGGCGCCGGCATGCGACCAGGCATTCCGACGTCCGTTATCTCTTCAGGAAATCGCTGCCGCCAGTGATTCCAATTGATTCTTTTTCTTGTCCGAGCCGAGGGATCCCATCCCTCTTGTAGTTCTCCGTCGTATGGGATTCCTCCGCTTCGGCCTTACGGCCTCCGGTCGGAATGACATTCCTGTCATGCACTCGAGCCGAGGGTAATGGTGTTCCTTCTGAGTGTAACTTGGTCGTTACCAAAGAAGGAACACCATCTCGCAGGCGAGTTATGCTCTTCTCCCTGATGGGATTCTTCGACTCGCTTCGCTCGCTCAGGATGACAGAGGGTGAACTCGCTCAGGATGACAGGGAGCAGGGATCAGCCCTTAACGGCGCCGATCATAACGCCCTTCGTGAAATACTTCTGGATGAAGGGATAGAAGCACATGATCGGAACGGTACTGACGATGATCGTGCAGTACTTGACGAGCTTACGCTCGAGCTGAAGGTTTTTGACCGCATCCGCGGACGTAGTAACCACCGAATTGCTGTCGTTCAGGAGAAGGATCTCACGAAGGATCAGCTGAAGCGGATACTTGTCACGGCCCTTGAGGTAAATCATCGCAGGGAACCAGGAGTTCCAGAGACCTACCGCATAGTACAGCAGGATAACGGCGATGGTTGCCTTCGAAAGCGGAACAATGATCCGGAACATGATTGTCCATTCATTCGCGCCGTCCAGCTTCGCGGACTCGACCAGGGACTCCGGAACCTGCTGGAACGCGGTACGCAGAATGATCAGGTTGAATACGCTGATGGCGGTCGGGATGATAACAGCCCAGCGGGTGTCGTAAAGATGTACCACATCCTTGACAACCATGTAGGTCGGGATCATACCGCCGTTGAACAGCATCGTGAAAGAAAGGAACAGCATGATAACATTTCTGTATTTCATGGTCTTTCTGGAAAGTGCATAAGCACCCATGATCGTGAGCACCAGACTGATGATCGTTCCGACGATTACGTAGAATGCGGTATTCGCGTAGCCGGAACCGATACTGGGGCTGGAAAGAACGATCTTATAGCCGCCGACGCCGGGCTTTCCGAGCGGCCACCAGACAATGCCTGTGTGGGACGTCAGGATTTCCGCATCCGAGAAGCTGGCCATGACGACATGCCATACCGGGATGACGAAGAGCAGTCCCAGAAGCGTCAGGAAAATGTAGAGGAAAATAAGGAAGGCGATACGCGCCGGTGATTTTTTAATCTTCATATCTTTTCCTCCTTAGAACAGACTGGTCTCGGTGAACTTACGGCTGAGTGCGTTGCTGATCACCAGAAGAACAGTATTGATAATCGAGTTGAAAAGACCGACTGCTGCAGAATAGCTGTAGTTGAACTCCTGCAGACCTTTACGGTAAACGTAAGAACTGATAACGTCCGCAGTCTCATAGGTATTCGTCGAATACAGCAGGATGATCTTCTCATAGCCGACCGCGAACATCGTGCCCATTCTGAGGATCAGCAGGGTGATGATCGTGGTGGAAATGCCCGGAAGCGTGATGTGAATCAGCTGGCGGATCTTTCCTGCGCCGTCAAGCTGAGCTGCTTCATACAGCTCCTGATCGATGCCGGACAGTGCGGCCAGATAAATGATCGAGCTGAAGCCGATGCCCTGCCACATGTCCGACAGGATATAGATCGGGCGGAAGTACTCGGGCTGTCCGAGGTAGTTCATCCGCTTTCCGCCGAGGCTGACAATCAGCTCGGTGATGGGTCCGTCAGAAGCGGTAAAGTCAGCGACAAGACCGCAGACAATGACGAGTGAAATAAAGTACGGCAGATAACTGACCGTCTGAATGGTCTTTTTGAACGCCTTGTTTCCAACTTCATTCAGAAGCAGGGCGAAAATGATCGGTGCAGGGAAGCCGAAAATCAGGTTCAGCACACTGATCAAAAGCGTATTTCTGATCAGACGACCGAAATATACGCTGCTGAAGAAATCAATGAAATGCTTGAAGCCGACGAACTTGCTTCCGAAGAATCCGCCCTTGGGGGTGTAATCCTCAAAGGCCATGATCAGTCCGAACATCGGCAGATAAGCAAAGATGATGAAGAATGCAAGAACCGGTATCAGAATGATATACAGGCCTTTATTCTTCCGGATATCATTAATAAAAGATTTCATGCGAGCACCTCAGAGTTTCATAGAAAAAGGGAGAGACCTCCCCTGCCTGTCATGAGGCAGGAAGAGGTCTCCATGAATATTGAGATTAGCGAGCCAGGAAACGGTCAAGCGCTGCCTGCTGCAGGCCGATCATTTCTTCAACGCCCATGTCCTGGATATCCTTTACATAAGCATCCCATTCACTGAGATCTCTTGTGCCGAGGATGAACTTGGTGGTGTTCTCTTCTACGTATGTCGCGATATCGCCGTTCAGTTTGCTGTAACGGTTTGCTTCTTCCGAAGTCATCGTGATATTCGGCATCATGTAGTCGCCGTCCGCATTGCTGGGCCAGATGGTGTTGATCGCGTCCTTACCCTTGGGGCCGACGGTCTGGGTCTCACGGATCCAGATGTACATACCGGCAGAACGGAAGCAGTACTTGGTCATGGCATCGCCTGCCGACAGGCCGTCCGGATTCTTCAGGATCTTGTCGGTGAAGGTGGGCTGTCCGTCAACCATCGTCCAGGTGTCGCCCTCCACGCCGTAGTAAGCGGTGTAAGCATACTTTTCAATGGAGCCGAGGTTCAGGTAAGCAGCTACCGTATCGGGATCCTTACAAGCGGTAGAGATCGCGCAGGTACCAGTACCGCGGGTGAAGTTGTACTGACGAAGATGCAGCTGGTCGCCTTTGTTCTTCACAGGAGCAGCAACAGCAACTTCAGAGAAGTTCTCATCCTGCGTGCCCATGTAAGGACGGTTGTCGATCAGGGAGTAGATGTCCGGCCATGCACCGGATTTGCCGGTCGCCCAGTTGTCGTCTGCCGGGACATAGGTAGAGACTGTATCCGAGTAGAAGTCCGGATCCAGAAGGCCTTCTTCATACCAGTCATGAAGCATGGTGATGTACTCTCTGTAACCGTCTTCGATCGGGCTGTATTTGACCTTGCCGTCAACATTGATGAAGCCGTTGCCGGAAGCACCGAGAACCGATACGCCGTAACCTGCTGAGAATACGCTGAATACGTCACCTGCGTGGTAGTTCAGCCACAGAGGAGCCGTAGCACCCTTCTCTTCCTTGAACTTCACCAGCATGTCATGCCAGTCATCATAAGTAACAGGTGCTTCGATTCCAAGATCGTTCAGCCAGTCCTCACGAACCGTCATGCCGTACCAGGGGCCCTGGTCAGGCGTGTTGATAAAGTAGATCGCCGGGAAGTTGCCTTCATCCGTCTTACAGTCTTTATAAACGTTCTCGTCCTTGCTGATCAGTGCATTGTAGTCCTTGAGATAGTTGTCCATGTACTGGTTAAGCGGGATGATGACGCCGTCAGAGATGGCTTTGTCAAGACCGCCGACATAGTACTGGCCGATATCCCAGATCAGATCCGGATAGTCGCCGGAAGAAATCATCAGGTTGAAGTTTTCCTGTTCCTGGCCTGCCGGCGGAATCTGCCACTCGATGTGGACATTGGTCAGCTTCTCCCACTCCTGTACGGCTTCAATGTCGTTGTAGGTGGTGATGCCGAGCTTCGGGTCGCTTGTGGGCGACGTACGCCATGCAGTCAGTTCCAGCTTCTCCTGAAGCGGGAAGGTGATCTCGGCCTTCTCGCCGCCTTCTTCTACAGCTTCGGTTTCCTTGTTGGATCCGCCGTTGTTGCAGCCGGCCAGAACGCCCATTGCAAGGATCGCTGCGATCAGGATTGCTAAAATCCTTTTGAGTTTCATTACTTTTCCTCCTTGAAAATGTATATTTCTATCTGATCGTATACCGACAGATTGAAATCACAAAAAATGTCTTCTATTGTAGATTACCTACAAATTCACCCGATAATTCGCAGGGGTATTTTTAGCAAAGTGCCTAAATGAGGATAGCAGATCGTCTCCCATTTGTCAAGTTTATTTGAACACTTTGTGAAATTTATGTGAATAAGCCAACACGTTTCTATTTTATTGTGCTTATTCACACAGTTTTGGGAATCTGTGTCAGTGCCTGATGCAGCTTGCGGAGCGTAGTCTCCTTCTTGTCGCCGAGGATCTGCCCCATAAAGCCTTCCGACAGGAAATCGGCAACCGATACCGACAGGTCTCCGTCAAAGAGCATCTGCTCCGGAAGCGCGCGTTCCACCGCTGCCGTTACGCAGTTCAGGACCGCCGCTTTCGCTTCTTCCTTTGTCTGAATCACGGAAAGCGGATCGTGGATTGAATAGAATCCCGGCTTTGTCTCCAGCTTGCCCGCAAATTCCGAAGCGCTCTCAAACCAGTTGATCGCGTCCTTCGTTGCCTTAAATCCGGCAAATGTGAACTCCGGAAGGGCTTCCTCGACGCTGCGGATGACGATCGTATCCACGCAGTCGCCGGCCTTCGCCGTGAGTACGGTGCCGTCTTTTCGGATCGGAACATTCTCGAAGACAAAGGTATGCGCGCCGTCGATCGTGCCGACCTTCGTGCCATCCGCATAAAGTGTTACCTGGCTCTGATTGGAATGAACACGTACGGTCGTCGTGTCGCCCGGCCGCGCGAAGTAGCGTCTGCCGTCAATATGGACGAAGGGATCCTCCGAGAACCATGCCTTATAGACGTAGAAGGCGTCCTTACGGATCTTCCGGTCCATCGTGACAAGGCCCTTGTTGTTGCGGCCCATCGTGCCGCCCTCTCTTCTGAAGGAGCTGCCGAAATCAAACATGTTCCAGACATAGGTTCCCCAGATGTAAGGCCGCTCGGCCCAGGTTTCGCAGGCGTTCTCGTGCAGAAGGACCTGATACTCCTCGGTATAGTCCTGCTTCTCGGGATGATCGCTGTGGTAACTGATGACGCAGTCGCAGCCGTATTCGGTGACTGCAAAGCGCCGCTTGGGATACTCCGCGTGGTATTTGTCGCACCAGTCCGCAAGATCCGAAAGCTGCCCTCTGTACCATCCGAAATAATGGTTCCAGCCTTCTGCCTCGGAGACCTCGTGAAGCGGATGGTCCCAGCCTGCGTTGTATTCGTGGGCGATCACGGTCAGTCTCTTCTGATCCAGGTCCCGGACCGCCCGGTGAAGATCCTCATGGCAGGGGATCAGCTTCTCGTTATCATTGCCGCCGATCAGGATTTCATTGCTGAGACCCCAGCAGAAAATCGACGGGTGGTTGTAGTTCTGCGCCACAAGCTCGTGCATTTCGTTGATGGCCGCCGCATGCGCCTCATCGTCCCAGGACTGCGCAAAATACGGAATCTCCGCCCAGCACAGAAGGCCGTAGCGGTCGCAGGCGTCATACATTTCCTCCGCCTGCTGATAGTGCGCAAGACGCACCGTATTCGCGCCCATCTCGGCGATAATGCCGGCGTCATCCCAGGCGTCGTCCTCGGAAAGCGCATTTCCGAGATACAGACGGTCCTGATGACGGCATACGCCGCGTAAGGGGTACTCCCGTCCATTCAGAATAAAACCGCGCTCCGGATCGATCTCATAGTCCCGGATACCGA